>JAKAOD010000023.1 GCA_021823365.1 Actinomycetes bacterium
CCGATCTGACCGGGAGGACGCTCGCGTCGCTCGGGTGGGCGGCGAGCAGTTCGAGCAGCTCCTTCGTGACGAATGGCAGATCGCAGGCGATCACGAGCGCCGAGCCGTCGTGGCCGGCGAGTCGAAGCGCGGCGCGCCCTGCGCCGATGGCGGCAAGCGGACCTGCGCCGGGCGGCGACTCCAGCACGGCCGGAAGGCCGCTCCGCCCGCGCCCCACCTCGACAACCGGCTCAGCCACGTCCATGAGCAGGCGCGCGAGGCGCCGAGCGAGGGTCTCGCCGCCGATGCGCAGCCCGGCCTTGTCGAAGCCCATCCTCCTGCTCGACCCGCCGGTGAGGAGGATCGCCGCGACTCCGCCGGCCCTCACCGTCGCTCGACCTCGCCGGATGGCGCGGGCACGTGCCGGACGGCGCCGGACGGGTCGCGTACCCAGGTGCCGCTCCGCCCCCCGGACTTCGCGAGGACCGCGACCTCCCCGATCGACATCGTGCGGTCCGCCGACTTGCACGCTGCGTAGATGGTCAATGCGGCGGCGCTGCACGCCGCCAGCGCCTCCATCTCGACGCCCGTCCGGTCGAGCGCCTCGACGTGGGCGACCACCTCGACGAACCCGTCCCCGACGCCGAAGTCGAGGGCCACGGCGCCGACGAGCACGGGGTGGCACAGCGGAAGGAGGTCAGGTGCCCGCTTGGCGGCGAGCACGCCGGCAGTCCTCGCCGCGGCGAGCACGTCGCCCGCGGGGAGGTCGCCGGCAGCGACGCGCTCCGCGGTCGCGGGCTCCATGAAGACCCGGGCGCTCGCCGAGGCGTGGCGGTCGGTCGACTGCTTGCGGGTCACGTCGACCATGTGCGCGTGCCCGTGCGGGTCGAGATGAGGGAAGTCGGTGCTCACATCTCGTCGGGCGCCTCGATCCCGAGCAGGTCGAGGCCGAGGGCGAGCACGTCTGCAGTCAACCGGGCGAGCAGAAGCCGGCTGCGACGCAGCTCGGCGCTCGGCGCCTTGAGGATCGGGCTCCTCTCGTAGAAGGTCGTGAAGGTCGTCGCGAGACCGTACAGATAGGCGCACAGCCGGCTCGGGGCGTAGGACTCCGCCGTCTCGGTCACGGCCTCCTCGAACCCGAGGAGCACGAGGGCGAGCGAGCGGTCGGGCGCCCCATCCATCAGCGGCGGCGCGTCGGGTGCGCCGGACCCTTCCTGCTCGGCCGCGGCCGCGGCCGCGGCGCGGCGGAAGACGGATCGGACCCGGGCGTGGGCGTACTGCAGGTATGGCGCGGTGTCGCCGTCGAAGGACAGCATCCGGTCCCAGTCAAAGACGTAGTCGCGGGTGCGGTCGTTCGAGAGGTCGGCATACTTCACGGCGCCGATGCCGAGGGCGCGGGCGAGGTGGGCAGCGGGCTTCGCGGCTCCTTCGCGCTCCGCGACGACCGCACGGGCCCGCTCGACGGCCTCGTCCAGCAGGTCGACGAGCTTTACGGTCGCGCCCGCGCGGCTGCGCAGCATCTTGCGGTCGGCGCCGAGCACGCTGCCGAACGCGACGTGCACCGCCTCCACGTCCTCGGCGAGCCAGCCGGCCATCCGGGCGACGGCGAAGCACATCTCGAAGTGCTGGGCCTGGGGGCTGCCGACGACGTAGAGGATGCGCCTGGCTCCCATTCGCCCGACGCGGTCGCGGATGGACGCGAGGTCCGTGGTCGCGTAGCCGAAGCCGCCGTCGGACTTCTGGACGATGAGCGGGAGCGGCTCCCCGTCCCGGTTCACGAAGCCGGGCGGGAAGACGCAGCGCGCCCCGTCGCTCTCGCGGAGCAGCCCGAGCGCCTCGAGGTCGTCGACCACGTCCTGGAGCAAGGGGTTGTAGAAGCTCTCGCCGACGACGTCGCCGGGCTCCAGCAGCACGCCGAGCCTGGCGTACACCTCGTCGAAGTAACGGACGCTCTCCGCGACGAGCAGGTGCCAGAGCCTCCTCGTCTCCTCGTCGCCGGACTGGAGCGCGACGACGCGCCGGCGGCTGCGCTCGCGGAATGCCTCGTCGTCGTCGAACGAGGCGCGGGCCGACCGGTAGAAGCCGTCGAGGTCGCCCACGGAGAGCTCGTCGATGGCCTCGTGCTCGCCGAGGTCGAGGAGGTGCTCGATCAGCATCCCGAAGGGCGTTCCCCAGTCGCCGACATGGTTTTCCCGGATCACCTCGTCGCCGAGGAATGCGAGCACCCGGCAGAGCGCGTCGCCGATGATCGTCGACCGCAGGTGCCCGACGTGCATCTCCTTCGCGACGTTCGGCGCCGAGTAGTCGACGACGGTACGGCGCGAGTGCGCCCGGACGGCGACGCCGAGCCGCTCGTCCCGGGCCATCGACGAGACGGACTCGGCGAGGAAGGCGTCCGACAGCCAGAGGTTGACGAAGCCCGGGCCGCTCACCTCGACGCGCGCGCAGACGTCGTCGAGCGGCGCCGCCTCGGCGATCTCGGCGGCGAGCTGGCGCGGGTTGCGTCCGAGCCGCTTGGCGAGGGGGAGCGCACCGTTCGCCTGATAGTCGGCATGGGTCGACGGCCGCACGAGGGGGTCGGCTCCCGGCTCGAACGTCGCGAAGGCGGCTTCGAGCCGCGCTTCGATAGCCACCCTGGCGCCGGCCACGGCATCCATCTTCGCAGCCGTGCCACCCCCGTGTGGCGGGCCCTTCCGGCTGGCAGGCAGCAGTCCCCGCCGCCCGAGTGGCCCGCTCAGCGGAGGAGCCGGCTCAGCCGCCGGTCGGCGAGCACCCGCCCACCCGTCTGGCAGTCGGGGCAGTAGTCGACTTCGTAGGTCGCGAAGGACACCGCGGCGATCGGCGTTCCGCAGCGGGGGCACGGCTCGCCCTTGCGGTTGTGGACGGCGAAGCGGTCGCCGAGGCTCGGCTCCGAGAGCCCGCCGGACCGCCGCCGCTCGCCGATGAGCGCCTCGGCGAGGACCTCCCGCACGCTCGAGACGAGGCGGACCCGCTCCCCAGCGTCGAGACCTCCCGGCGTGGCGAAGGGCGACAGGCCGGCACGATTCAGCACGTCGTCGGTGTGGCCCCTACCGAGCCCGGCGACGACCCGCTGGTCGCGAAGCCAGGTGTGGAGCCGATCGTTGCCCGTCGCGCCCGTCACGAGCTCGGCGAAGGCGTCCGAGCCCGCCTCGGGCCCGAGCGTGGCGAGCGGCCCGTCGTCGCCCCGTGCGAGCACCCACCAGCCTGCCTTTCGCTCCGACCCGAACTCGCGCACGAGCAGGGCCACGCTGCCCTCGAGCCGGACACGGCAAAGCGCGCCCTTCGGCCTCGTCGAGCGCGGCGGCGATTCGACGTCGAGCCGGCCGGCCTGACCGAGGTGGACGAGGAGGCGGATCCCTTGCTCGAACTCGAGCACGAGGTACTTCCCGCGCCTGGCGACCTGCGTGACGGCCTTGGCGACGATCTCCTCGGGGCGGGGTGCGACGGTCTTCAGGCCCGAGAAGGAGAGCGCGGCGACCGCCTCGACCCTGACCCCGACGACCACCGGGGCGAGCCGCTCGGCCAGCGCCTGGATTTCCGGTAGCTCGGGCACGGGCGCCAAGGTACCGTGAGCCCGTGCCCAGCGACTCCTCGAGCGACTGGCCGACGCCTCAGGACGTCTGCGCCCCCCTGACGCGTTCGGCCATCTTCCTCGTGCTCACCCTCTCGGAGGACGGCGAGACGGCCACCCGGGACCTGCTCGGCGATCTCGCCGGGCTGCAGCGGACCGTCGGCTTCAGGTCGCCTTCTGCCCGGCTGGGCTGCGTCGCCGGGATCGGCGCGCGAGCGTGGCCGCGGCTGTTCGCCGGGCCGCCTCCCTCAGAGCTGCACCCGTTCGAGGGGATCGCCGGGCGACGGCACCGAGCGGTCTCGACGCCGGGTGACCTCCTCTTCCACATCCGTGCCGAGGAGATGGACGCCTGCTTCGAGCTTGCATCGCTGGTCGTCGCCAGGCTCGAGGGCGCGGCCGGGGTGGTCGACGAGGTGCACGGCTTCCGGTACTTCGACGAGCGGGACCTGCTGGGCTTCGTCGACGGCACGGAGAGCCCGACGGGCGCCTCGGCGCTCCAGGCCGCGGTCGTCGGCGCGGAGGACGCGCCGTTCGCCGGCGGGAGCTACGTGCTCGTCCAGAAGTACCTCCACGACCTCGCTGCATGGAACGCCATTCCCGTCGAGGCGCAGGAGCGCGCCGTCGGGCGGACGAAGCTCTCGAACGTCGAGCTCGACGAGGAGTCGAAGCCGGCCGACTCCCACGTCGCGCTCAACGCCGTCACCGACGCAGCCGGCCGACCGCTCCAGATCGTGAGAGCGAACATGCCCTTCGGTCGCCTCGGTGCCGGGGAGTACGGGACCTACTTCATCGGCTACTGCCGCACGCCGAAGGTGCTCGAGCAGATGATCGGCAACATGTTCCTCGGCCGGACCGAGGGCAGCCCGGACCGTATCCTCGACTACTCGACGCCCGTCACCGGCACGATGTTCTTCGCGCCCTCTGCGGACCTGCTCGACGACTTGCCGCCGCCGGCCTGACCCTGCGTGCGCCACGGACGCGCCGGACTCACCGACGCCCCTGCATTCCCTACGCCCCCTACGCCCCCTACGCCCCCTACGCCCCCTACGCCCCCTACGCCCCCTACGCCGAGCAGCGGTTCGGTCCGGCCTCCAGTCGGTGGACCGCGTCGGGCGAGGCGGCCGACCTCCCCATGTTCGTCTCGATGATCTCGACGTAGTGCGGCGGCTTGTCGACGACCCGCGAGCACGCCCACTCGACGAAGCTCTCGGGCGAGAGCGCGAGCGGCGGGAGCGTGGCGCGCAGCTCTCCGAGCGAGGCGCTCACTGGGACGTCAGGGAGGACGTCCGTGAACTCGCCGTAGTGGGCGGGGAGCACCTGGACGTCGTCGTCGAGCACGAGCACCTTCTCGTGCAGCGAGCTGTGGAGGTTCCGGGCGAACTCGGCGGCCCGCTCGGCGAGGTCGGGCCGCCCCACGCCGTCGACGAAGAGCGTGTCGCCGCTGAGCATCGCGTCCGAGCCGACGAAGTAGATCGTCGAGCCCTCCGTGTGGCCCGGTGTGTGCAGCACGGCGACGGACATCTCGGCGCCGCCTGGGAGGGCGAACGAGTCTCCGTCGGAGAGCGGAAGGTAGTCGAACTCGAAGGGGTCGGCGGGGTTGAGGTGCAGGCTCGCGCCCGTCTGCGCGCTCAGCTCCCGCGCGCCAGAGACGTGGTCGGCGTGGAGATGCGTGTCGAAGACGCGCGTGATCCGCCAGCCGCGGAGCGAGCTCAACTGCGTGTAGACGCCGACCTCGACGGAGGGGTCGACGACGAAGGCCTCGTCGCCTGCCGCGACGACGTACGAGAGGCACCCCTTCGCCCGGCGGCGGACCTGGACGACGGTCGCGCCGCCCGCTGCGAAGGTTGCGGCGTCGTAGACACGGCCCCAGGCGGCCATGCCGCCCGCCAGGTTCAGGGCGTCGAGCCCCATCGAGCGGAGAAAGCCGGTCGCCCGGCCCGAGCGCTGGCCGCTCGCGCAGATCACGACCACCGTGCGGTCCTCCGGGAGCTCCCGCCACCGGTCGGCGAGCTCGCCGAGGGGGATGTTCAGGATACGTGGGACCGACCAGGCGGCGACCTCGTCAGGCTCGCGGACGTCGAGCAGGAAGGGCTCGTCCGGCGTGCCGAGCGCTCGTGCCAGCTCGCCCGCACCGAGCTGGTGCCGTGCCGGGGGCTCGGGGCGCGGCGACTCGGACATCGTGGTTCCCATGGTGCTCCTCCTTCGCAGGGGTCGCTATACCTTATGGGGTATCTGGCAGCGGCGCCCAGCAGCGGCGCCCAGCAGCAACGACCAGCAGCAACGACCAGCAGCAACGACCAGCAGCAACGACCAGCAGCAACGACCAGCAGCGGCCTCCAGGCCGGTCGGCGGAGCGCGGCGGCGACTGCCGCCGGAGGCGGCCGGGAATACCTACTAGGGTATATGTGTTCGAACGTCCGACACAGCTGGCGAAATGAGTCCGGTGCCACGGCGGTGCCGGTAGCAGACGGAGGTGGGCTCGACGTGGCGACGGTGAAGCTCGGTCAGGGCAACTTCGATGCGGTCGTGAGCTCGAACGGCATCGTGATCGTGGACTTCTGGGCGTCTTGGTGCGGCCCGTGCCGCATGTTCGCTCCCGTGTTCGAGCAGGCGTCGGAGTCGCACCCGGACGTGGTGTTCGGCAAGGTCGACACCGAGGCCGAGCAGCAGCTCGCGGCGAGCTTCGGGATCATGTCGATCCCCACGCTGATGGCCTTCCGGGACCAGATCCTGCTCTACGCGCAGCCGGGCGCGCTGCCCGGGCCCGTGCTCGAGGACCTCATCACGAAGGTGAAGGAGCTCGACATGGACGAGGTGCGACGCCAGATCGCGAGCCAGAGCGAGGAGAAGGCGCAGGCGGAGGACGAGGCCGCCGTCGCCGGCTGAACCCCGGGGGAGCGCGAGCTCCCGCCAAGTCGACGAGGAGGCTCCTCGACCTCGGCGACCTTGCCGACCTCCGCGGCGCGCCGTCGCGGCTCGATCGCGAACCGGTGACCCGGCTCGGCGATCGGCCTGATCGACCGACGCCCGGGCCGACTGCCGCCGGTCGTCCCGAGGGTCTTTCGGCCCTAGGCGGTCGCTCGGCACGCCCATAGCGTCGGCCGATGACGCCTGTCCCGGCCGCGAGCTCGCCTATCGGCTCCACGTTCCGATCACGGCAGGATGAGAGCCGGTGACTCTGATCCTCGCCCGATGGCAGTTCGCGGTCGTCACCGTCTTCCACTTCTTCTTCGTGCCGGTCACGATCGGCCTCGGCTTCTTGGTGGCGATCATGCAGACGCTCGCCTACAAGAAGAAGGATCCCGATTGGGACAAGCTCACCCGCTTCTTCGGCCGGCTGTTCCTCATCTCGATGGCGGTCGGGGTGGTGACGGGCATCGTCCTCGAGTTCCAGTTCGGCCTGAACTGGTCCGCGTACTCGGTGTTCGTGGGCAACATCTTCGGGGCACCCCTGGCCATCGAAGGGCTGCTCGCATTCTTCGCGGAGTCGACGTTCGTCGGGGTATGGATCTTCGGGCGGGGCCGGCTCTCGCCGCGCCTGCATCTCGCATCGATCTGGGCGACGAGCGCCGGCACGATCCTCTCTGCGCTTTGGATCCTCGCCGCGAACTCCTGGATGCAGCACCCGGTCGGCTACAAGATCGTCCACGGCCAGGCGGTGCTCACGAACTTCTGGGCCGTGCTCGGCAACTCGTCGCTGTGGTGGGGAGCGTTCTTCCACACGATTCTCGGGGCTTTCACGACGGCCGGCGCGATCGTCCTCGGGATCAGCGCCTGGCGGGCCTGGAAGGACCGTGACGGTCCCGACGGTCGGGCGTTTCGGCGCGCCGCCCGCTTCGCCGCCGTCTTCACGCTCGCCGCGGTCGTGCTCACGGCGGTCGACGGTGACGCCCAGGCCCGGCTGATGGACTCGCAGCAGCCGATGAAGATGGCTTCTGCGGAGGCCCTCTACAACACGACCGACGGGGCGCCCTTCTCGCTCCTCACGATCGGCAACCTCAAGGGCAAGCCCGTCTTCCAGGTCCGTCTTCCCCACGTCCTCTCCCTGATCGCCGACCTGTCCTGGAACGGCGAGGTGCAAGGCATCAACGAGGTCCAGAGCGCCGAGGCCGCCAAGTACGGCAGGGGAAGCTATGTGCCGGTGATCTGGCTCACCTACTGGTCCTTCCGGCTGATGGTGGGAGCCGGGATCTTGATGATCCTCCTCTCCGCGTGGGGGACCTGGGCCAGCCGGCGCAAGAAGCTCCTGGAGAGCCGCTGGTTCCGACGAGCGGCGCTCGTCGGGATCGTCCTTCCCTTCATAGCCAACACGACCGGTTGGATCTTCACCGAGGCGGGCCGCCAGCCCTGGATCGTCTATGGGCTCATGGCGACAGCCAAGGGAGTCTCGGCCGCTCCCGTCGCCGACGTCGCCGGGACGCTCGCAGCCTTTGTCGTCGTCTACACGGCTCTTGGGATCACCGCCTTCGTGCTCATGCTGCGCTACTCCCGCAGGAGCCTCTCCGAGCCCGAGCAGGCGCCCGGCGGGGCAGCCATGCCCGGCCTCGTCTACTGAAGTGGGAGCCGCGACGAGCATGCCGTTCGCGCCGCTCAACACCACCTGGTTCTCCTTGATCGGCCTCTTGTGGGCCGGATACCTCTTCCTCGAGGGCTTCGACTTCGGCGTCGCCGTCATCAGCCCGCTCGTGAGCCGCGACGAGATCGACCGGCGCATGTGCATGAACGCGATCGGCCCGGTCTGGGACGGGAACGAGGTGTGGCTCATCGTCGCGGGCGGCGCGACGTTCGCCGCCTTCCCTGCCTGGTACGCCGACCTTTTCAGCGGCTTCTACCTCGTGCTGTTCCTGGTCCTGCTGGCCCTCGTCGTCCGGGGGGTCTCCTTCGAGTTCCGCAACAAGATCGACAGCACGGGGTGGCGGCAGACGTGGGACGTGGCGAACTTCCTCGGCAGCCTCGTCCCGGCGATCGTCTGGGGTGCGGCGTTCACCGACTTCGCCCACGGGGTGCCGCTCTCTTCGAAGGGCTACACCGCGGGGCTGCCCGGTGCGATCCACCCCATCGCCATAGTGGGCGGCCTCGCCAGCCTGGCGGTCTTCGTCCTGCACGGGTCGCTCTTCTTGTCGCTCAAGACGACGGGCGACCTCGCGGCGCGTGCCCGGAGGCTCGCCGCAGGCGCCGGCGTCGCGGCGCTGCTCCTCTTCGCGGGTGTGGTCGCGTGGCTCGCGGCCGCCGGCCGGCCGCCGGTGCCCGGCCAGCTCCCTGGGTGGCTGCCGCTCGTGATTGCGCTGGTCGCCCTGGCCGCGATCGTCGTGGCCCTCTTGCTCGCGCTGCGAGGCCGTCCGGGCATGGCGTTCGTCGGTACCGGGGCGGCCATCGTCGTCGCGTTGGGCGCCGTGTGGGCGAGAATGTTCCCGGCCGTGATCCCGGCCTCGAACGCGGCGGCAAAGGGAGGCTTGCTCATCGGGGCCGCCGCTTCGCTGCACAACACCCTGTCGGTGATGACCATCGTGGCGGCGATCTTCACCCCCTTCGTCCTCGCCTACCAGGGATGGACCTACTGGGTGTTCCGTCAGCGCCTCGTCCGACCTCCCGCTGCGCCCATCACTGGCGCTGGCGGGGCGGCGCCGCCCCCTCCGCGCTCGGCCGAGGGGGCCCCGGGGGGCGGCGAGCGGACGAAGCGGAAGCCACTTGCTGCCGGGGGCTAGCACGTGCCGTCGAGCGATGACGACGTGCGGGAGCGCCAGCCGCGGGGTGGTCCCTTCGACCGTCGCCTCGTGCGCGAACTGCCGGTGGTTCGGCTCGCGCTCGGAGCGTCGGTCACCCTCGGGTTGGTCTCGACCGCGGCGGTCGTCGTCCAGGCTCTGGCACTGGCCCACCTCCTCGCTGGCGCCATGCCCGGCGCCCACTCCGGAGACCGCGCAGCGGAGTTCGCCTGGTTGGGGGCCGCCGTCGCCCTCCGCGCCCTCGCGGCTTTCGTCGCCGAGGCTGTCGCCCGGCTCGGTGCGACGGCGGCCAAGGCGGACCTGCGCCGCCAGCTTCTCGACGCGGCGCTCGCCTCGGCGCCCACCGGGACCGGCACCGCACCCGGCGCGCTCGCCACCGTGGCCGGGCGAGGCCTCGACGCGCTCGACGTCTACCTCGGACGGACCGTGCCCGACCTCGTGCTCGCCGCTGCCGCGCCGCTCGCCCTGGTGGTGGCGGTCGGTGCGCTGGACTGGCTCTCGGCCGTCATCCTCCTCGTCGCGATCGCCCTCTTCCCCATCTTCGGCGCATTGGTAGGTCGGGCGAGCACGAGCCTCGCCGCCGAGCGGTGGCACCAGCTGGAAGCCCTCGGACGGCAGGTGGCCGACGTCTTCGCCGGCCTTCCGGCCCTTCGCGCCTTGGGCCGCAGCGCCGCTCAACGCGAGCGGATCGCTCGTGCGGGCGAGGCGCTTCGGTCGGCGAGCCAGAAGACGCTTCGAGTGGCGTTCCTCTCCGCCCTCGTGCTCGACACGCTCGCCTCGGTCTCCGTCGCCCTGGTGGCGGTCCCTCTCGGTCTGCGGCTGCTCGACGGGTCGATCTCGCTCTCGGCCGCCTTGGCGGTGCTGATCCTGGTGCCCGAAGTGCTCCTTCCGCTTCGGCGGGCGAGCGCAGAGTTCCACGAGAGCACCGAGGGACTGGCCGCAGCAGACGCCGCCTTCTCCTCGATCGGCGCTGCCCGGCCCGAGCGTTCCACTCGAGCCGCGACAGCTTGCTCCGGGCGAGCCGCGACGGCTTGCTCCGGGCGAGCCGGTCGGGGTGGGGAGGTCCCGGACCCGGCACTCGTGCCGGTCGCCCTCCGGGAGTTGCAGGTCATGTTCCCCGGCCGTGCAGAACCTGTCCTCGACGATGCAACCCTCGTCATCTCCCCGGGGGAGACCGTCGCGCTCGTAGGGGCGAACGGGGTTGGGAAGTCCACGGTCGCCTCGTTGCTCCTGGGCTTCAGCTCGCCGACCAAGGGCTCGGTCACAGCGGGTGGTGCGGACCTACGCGACCTCGACCTTCGGCAGTGGCGCCGCAAGCTCGCCTACCTTCCCGAGCGGCCGACACTCGTGCGCGGGACCTTGGCCGACAACCTGCGCCTGGCCGCGCCGAGCGCTTCGGACGCCGACCTGCATGCCGCCCTTGCGAAGGTCGGCGCCCGCAGGCTCGTCGCGAGACTGCCCCTCGGGCTCTCCACCCGCCTCGGCGAGGGCGGCCGGCCAACGTCGGCCGGGGAGCGCCAGCGCGTCGCGCTCGCCCGGGTGATGCTGCGACCCGCCTCCCTCTACGTCCTCGACGAGCCGACCGTTCACCTCGACCGGGAAGGCGAGGAAGCGGTCCTCGAGGCGCTCCACGGGGTGCTCGAAGGTCGAAGCGCCCTCGTGATCACCCATCGCCCGGCCGTGCTCGCCATCGCCGATCGGGTCGTCGTGCTCCGCGGCGGCGGGTTCGTCCCCGTGCTGCAGCAATCGCACGACCCGCGGCGAACGAGCCGACGGATGCCGCACACGAAGCCGGTCGGCGACGCGCGGCCCCCCGGAGGCGGAGTGCTGCCGTGCGCCCCGGTGCCGGCATGAGCTCGCTCGAGCTCGGGCGCAGGCGGCTCGCTCCCGCGGCGGCATCGGGGGCACTCGCCGCGATCTGTGGCATCGGGCTGCTCGCCACGTCTGGCTGGCTGATCGCGCGCGCCTCGGAGCGCCCGCCGATCTTCGTCCTGTCGGTCGCCATCGGCTCCGTGCAGGCATTCGCCCTCGGCAGGGGGGTCGCACGCTACCTGGAGCGCCTCGGTGTGCACGATCTGTCGCTGTCGAGGCTCGGGGCGCTTCGCGTCCGGCTCTACGACCTCTTGGAGCCCTTCGTCCCGGGAGGCCTCGAGGGCAGGGGATCCGGGGCGGTCGTCTCGGGCTTCGTGTCCGACACCGAGCTCGTGGCGGAGGGTCTCGCCAAGCGCCTCGGAGCCGCCATCGACGTGACCGCGAGCGTCGTGATTGGGGCGGCTCTTGCGTGCCTCGTGCAGCCAGTGCTCGGCGCGCTCCTCGCGGCCGGCGCCGGCGCGGTGGTCCTCGGCGCTCTGGGCTCGGCGCGGCTCGCCCGCCCGGGAGCGGAGGCCGAAGCCCGGCTGCGTGCCGAGCTCGCCGAGGCCGTCGTCGACGCGCTCCGATCGGCGCCCGAGCTCGTGGCGTACGAGCGTGAGGACCTCCTCCGCGAGCGCCTTTCGGAGGTTCGCCGGCGCTCGATGACCGCCGCACGCCGCCGGTCGACCGGCCTCGGACTGGGCCGGGCAGCGGGGACCCTCCTCTCCGGGGCGGCCATGGTCGCCGTCGTCGGGGCGGGGCTCGCCGTTCACGACGAGGGGCACCTGTCCGGGGTCATGCTCGCTGTCGTCGCCTTCGTCGCCCTCTCCGTATTCGACCAGGTCGCCGGGCTCGCCTCGGTCCTCGGCGACGTGGACGCCAGCCGGGCGGCCGCGCGCCGCCTGGACGTGCTCTCCGCCGCCCGGCGGCCGGCACCCGAGCCCGCCGTCGACCGGAGTCCTGCGACAGGGCCGATCGCGGCGGCGCTCTGCGAGGTGGACCTCACCCTCGGCGGGAACCATGTGCTGCAGGGCGTCTCCCTCGAGGCAGGGTCGGGTCGGCGCGTGGCGCTCACCGGGGCGAGCGGGTCGGGCAAGACGACCGCGCTCCACGCGCTCCTCCACTTCGTGAGCGTGGCGAGTGGGAGAGCCACCTTGGGAGAGGTCGACGTCTCGGAGATGACGAGGGAGGGGATCGCCCGCCACGTCGGCTGGATGGCTGACGAGACGCACGTCTTCGCCACGAGCCTCGCCGACAACCTCCGCCTGGCCCGGCCTGCCGCCTCCGACGCCGAGCTCGTGGAGGTGCTCGACCGAGCCGGCCTGAGCAGCTGGTACGCCTCGCTCCCCGACGGCCTGGCGACCGACCTCGGCTCTGGCGCCCGGGCGGTGAGCGCCGGCGAGCGGCAACGGCTCGGCATGGCCCGCGCCCTCCTCGCCGAGGGATCGGTCCTCCTCCTCGACGAGCCCACCGCCCACCTCGACCCGGTCACGGCCCCCGAAGTTCTCTCGGAGCTGCTCGAGGCCACTGGCGACCGCGCGGTGCTCATCGTCAGCCACGAGCCGGACATCGGGCGCCTCGTCGATGCTGTCGTGACGCTTGGCGATCCTTCCGGGGACACGGCAGGATGGGGTGCTTCGGGTGCTTCGGAGATCATGGGACCTTCGGGACCTTCGCCCCTTGGCAGCGCGGCAAAGTCGCGCCAGCGTGGCGTCGAAGCGTCGCCGGGCTCGTCGGAGGTGCGCGCGGTGGGCCGAGTCGATCAATCGGGAGTCCAGCCATGTCCTCGGTCGTGACGAGCACGCGCCGACTTGTGCTGCTCGCTCGACCCGGCGCCGGAAAGAGCACGCAGGCCGAGCGCCTGGCGACCCGCCTCGGACTGGTCCACCTCGCCAGCGGCGACGTCCTGCGCCGCGAGGTGGCGTCGGCGACGCCGCTCGGGCAGGCCGTCGCCGACGCCCTGGTGCACGGCGAGCTCGCGCCGGACGAGCTCGTGATGTCGGCCATCGTCCCGGACCTCGAGGAGGCGCTCGCCAGGAGCGGAGGCTTCGTCCTCGACGGCTTCCCGCGCGACCTCCGTCAGGCGCGCGCGCTCGCCGCCCTGGCTCCACGGGACCTCGAGCCGCAGCTCGCCCTGGAGATCGACGTGAGCATCGCCGAATGCCGGCGCCGGCTATTCGCGCGAGCGCCGCTCGAGGGGCGGAGCGACGACAACGCGGCGACGATTGACTATCGCCTCTCCGCCTACGAGACAGAGATGGCGCCCGTGATCGAGTTCTACCGGCACGAGGGGATCTTGCGCGTCGTCGACGGCGAGCGCGAGCCGGACGAGGTCACGAAGCTCCTTTTCGCAGAGCTCGGCCCGGCTTCATAGAGAGCGAACAGCCAGGCTCGGTCCGCGCCGCCCGGCGGCGCCACGGCCTGTCGCCCCGTCCTCCGCCCCGGACCTCGACCGGGCCCGCGGTCCGGGCCCTCCTCTGCTCACCCAGGCGGCGCCCGGCCGGCGTCGTCCGGCCCGCCGGCGCCGCCCCGCCTCGCTCGCCTCGCCTTCCTCGCCCG
>JAKAOD010000024.1 GCA_021823365.1 Actinomycetes bacterium
CCCGGATGGCGAGGTTGCTCGACTCGGTGCCGCCCGAGGCGAAGACGATCTCCTCGGGCGCAGCCCCGACGAGGGCGGCGACGGTTGCCCGTGCCTCTTCGACCGCCTGGCGGGCGCGCCGCCCGAGCGCGTGGTCGCTCGAGGGGTTGCCGAACTCGGCGCCGAGGTAGGGCGTCATGGCATCCGCGACCTCGGGCGCGAGCGGCGTGGTCGCGTTGTGGTCGAGGTAGATGACCGGCGACGCCTCACTCGTCATGACTGCCGCTCCCCGGCCGCTAGCGACGATCGCCGGGCGTGCCGCGCTCGACGGGAGCCGCGAGTGCCGTTCCCACCCGTCGACCCGCCGTCCGTGCCGATGCCCTCCTCGAGAGGCAGGCCGGCCTGGCGCCACTCGGGGAGCCCGTCCTCCAGACTGCGCGCCCTTCGCCCCCGGTCCCGAAGCAGCGCGACCGCCTCCGGGGCGAGGAGGCACAGCGGCCCGCGGCAGTAGGCGACGACCTCGAGGCCGGGGTCGAGCTCGTCGAGGCGGGCCTCGAGGTGCTCCAAGGGAAGCGACCGGGCACCGGGGATGTGGCCCGCCGCGTACTCCTCCGCGGGCCGCACGTCGAGCACCACGACCTCCCCGGCCTGCACGCGTGCCAGGAGCTCGTCCCGGCTGACCCGCTCGGCGCCCACGGCGTCGGTGCTGAGCGAACGGAGGATCTGGTCGACCTCGGCAAGACGCGCCCGGGCGAGATCGTTGAGCGCGCCGACGAAGCGGCAGACCTCCTCACCCGCGGCGCGGTAGAAGACGCGGGTCCCAACTCGGCGGGTCTCGACGAGGCGCGCCTGGCGCATCACCTGCAGGTGCGCCGACGCCGTCGTGAGCTTGAGCCCCGTCGCCTCGGCGAGCGCCTCCACGCTGCGCTCGGCCTGGCAGAGCAGGTCGAGCAGCTCGATGCGCTTGGGGTGCACGACCACCTTGCCGATGCGCGCCAGCTGCCCGTAGAGATCGGCGCGGCGTCCCGAGTCGTGATCTATAGATCTATAGAATAGCGGGACAGAGGCGCAGCTCGCGCTCGGGGGGCGGCACCCGTGGGTACCCAGGAGCCCGTTCAGGAAGGTCATCGGCGTCGGAGGGCGCAGGCCCGGACCGAGCCCGAGAGGGCGAAGCCGCGCCCGGACAGCGAGCTCGCCGTCGGCGTGGAGCTCGAAGCCCGCTGGGCTGCTCTGACACGAAAATTCCCTACTTGGCACGCGCGAGGTCAGGGGTGCGGGGCAGAGCCCCGCTCGGGACGAAGTCCCGACGCTCGGTTGCGGTCAGCTCACGCGGCTTCGGCGGGCTCGATCGTGACGCGAAAGCCGAGGGCTTCGATCTGGCGGGCGAGGCGACGTGCGTGCGCGTCCGGCCGGCGCTTCTGGAACCAGTCGGCGCCGAGGTCCTGACAGGGAGTCCGGCGGTTGAGGACATGGAAGGCGGCGACGAGCATCGAGTGCTCGACGGCCTTTCGTGCCTTGGCGTGGCCGAGCCGTCCGCGCAGGCGTTGGAACTGCGCGCCGAGGTAGGTGCTCTTCGAGCGGCCAGCGGCCTCCGCGGCCTCAGAGAGACTCGCCGACAGCCACTTCGAGCCCTTGCGCGTCCTGCCCGATCGTCGTCGTCCCCCAGACTCGTTGTTGCCCGGGCACATCCCCGCCCAGGAGGCGAGCCGGGCCGACGTGCCGAAACGGGCCATGTCGACGCCGATCTCAGCGATCAGGCACTCGGCGATGCGTCGGTCGACGCCAGGGATCGTGTCAACAGCGACCTCAACCTCGAAAGGGCCGATCAGCTCCTCGATCGCCTCGCTGAGCCCGGCGATGGCCTCCTCTAAGAAGTCGAGCTTGGCGAGGATCGTGGACACGATGAGGGCGTGGTTGGCGCTGAAGCGTCCCTCGAGCGCACGCTTCAGCTGGGGGATCTTGCTGCGCAGCCGGCCCCGGGCGAGCTCGGCGAGCACCTCGGGGTCGCGCGTGCCGGACACAAGCGCCTCGAGCATGTCGCGGCCGGACTTGCCCAAGATGTCCGTCGCGACCGAGGAGAGCTTGATCCCGGCTTCTCTGAACTACGGAGCTGGCCTGATGAGGCGATGTCGGGCTGAGCTGACGGGCAGAGCTCGACGCGACCCTCACCGCATCGGCGCCCACGCTGACAGCTCGACCAGGAATGGACGCGTCGAGGGCGGAAAGACTGCTGGATCGTCGAGATCGACCCATTGATGGCCGACCCTCGCTGAGCGGCAGATGGTCTCCGGATCGCTCACCGTAACGGCGAAGCAGAACGCCCGGGAGCACCCGCCCGCGTCCCCACGGTCGTCATGTCCGAGATATCCGATGAAGCGCGCGAGGTGGAGCCCGAGAGCGGCGAGGCACCGGCAGAGCGCATCGAGGAGGTGCTCGCCGGGAAGCACCGCGGCGAGGGGGAGCTCGAAGACTGTGTCGAAGTCGCCGCCGCCCGAGTCGACGAGCAAGACCCGACCGCGGTGCTCGACTGCGGCCGCGAGGGAGAGGTTGACGATCCCCTCGCCATGGCTGCTCGTCACGAGCGCGTGGACGAGGTCCTCGCTCACGCCGTCCCGGGTCACGCGGGCCCCATGTGCGGCGGGGACGACCGAGCGGTGGCGCCAGCGCTATTGCCAGGTGCGGAGCGCGACGCCCCGAGTGCGACGACGGCGCTCCGGTGGGTCGCCAGCTGATCCATCTCGCCGAGCTTTCGTCTCGCGGCACCGAGGCTGATCTCGAGGCCGCCCACCTCACCGAACCACCCTTCCCGGCGAGCCTCCTCGATGCGGGCGCCCAGGTTGTCGGCGATCTCGAGGAGGCGAGGACGTGCCGCGGGGTCGGGGCGCAGCAGCGGGCAGCGAACACAGGCGTGCTCGTGGATGCACGGTGTCGCGTAGGAGCGGCCGCAGGTGCCGAGCGCCAGTTTCCTCCGCTCGAAGTGGCCGAGGAAGTCCTCCCACTCCTCGTCGGTCGGGGTCCGGCACTCCTCCGAGGGCCGCAGGGCTCGGCGACGGGCGAGGAAGGCGCGGTGGGCGTTGATGGCTTCTTCTGGGTAGACGGCTTCTCTGGCGCACTCGGATATTGCAACTGTCCGAATGCCTCTCAGGAGAGGGTGTCAGCAGAGTATGGGACGGGGCTGGTGGCGGGGGTTGTGTGATGGTCACCACGGCGACTGACGTCAGCGGCGTAGGCGGTCCAGTCACCATTGCTGGCGCGTTGCCATGCGACGGCGACGCTGATGTGGACGCCGAGCATGCGGGCGAGGAGCGCTGCGGGGAGATCGGTGGCGAGCTGGAAGAGGGCGGCGGATCGGGACTGGCCGGGGCGGAGTCCGAGCAGGCGGAGCCGTTCTGCGAGCTGGAAGGCGCTGAGGGGCTGTCCGGGCTGTCCGCCTGGGAACAACCAGCGGGAGGTTCCTTGATCTCCGATGATGGCGTGACCTCGCCGGGTCGCGACGAGTTGGAGAATGAGAGCGGCGAGCGGTTCGGGCACGACGATGGGTTGGCGGCCCAGATGTATCTGCACTTGGTCGCCGCTCGTGTCGACGTGGTCGAGGGTGAGGCGGCTGATCGCAGCGGGCCACTGGGCGTAGAGGAGCACGAGCAGGCCGGCGACGCGGTCTTCGGGTTTGATGGTCTCGTCGTGGAGCAGACGGCGAGCTTGTTCCCAGCGGGTCTCGGTGTCGATGGTCCCGGCGGGGCCGCCCCATCGGGAGGCGGGGAGCTCCAGGCTGGTCAGCTTCTGCTTGTTGGCCCACCGGACGAAGTGCCCAGCCTCGCGCCGGTGGACGGCGTCGTCGCTGGTGAGCCAGGTGTCGAGGTCACCTTGGCCGGCGGTGGCGAGGGTGAGGTGGTTGGCGGTGAGCCAGTCGAGCAGCGTGATGGCAGCTCTCACGTGTTGGCGAGCGGTGACGAGCTGGTTGTGGGTGGCGTGGGCGCCGTTGAGCCGACGACGCAGCCGACGCAGGATGTGCCAGAGGGCGTAGCGGCGCAGCAGTTGCTGCTCGTCGGGGTCGGTGCGTTGAGCGATCGTGGTGGTGACCCAACGCTCGAGTCGAGCCATCTGCTCGTCGCGTGGTGGCAGCGTCCCGACGGCGACCAGGACGCTGCGGAGGTGCTCGACGGGCTTGCCTGCCGGCAGCGCGTCGAGGACTGCGTGGGTGAGTTGGTCACCGATCTTGAGGCGGCGCAGGATCTCGGGGGCGGCGCTCTTGTCGAGCCAGCTGGCCACGGTGGCGGGCCGTTCGGTGGAGGCGAGTGCTTGGTAGAGAGCTTGCAGCTCCGGCCGGATGTGGCCGTCGTCGTCGCCGAGCAGCTCGCGCACCCGCCGCCGCACGCTGCAGCGGGCGCAGCGGCCGGCGTGGATGCGGCCGGGCTGCCCACAGTCGCTGCAGCTGCGCCAAAAGCTGGGGTCCGGACGGGCGCAAGTGGCGCACAGGGGCTCATCGATGGTGCCGCCCCGGACCGGGGCGAGCTCGCCGCAGCGGGTGCAGCGAGCCCAACGCTGCGTGCAGGCCCGGCACCACGGCCGGCCGGTGGCCTGGGAGATCAGGCTCGGCCCGTGCCGGCCGCAGATGGCACACGTCATCGTCTTCCAGGGGCGGCAGGTCGCACACAGCGGGCCGTTCGGGGTGCGGACGCTGACCGGTCGGCGGCGACGGCAGGCGGTGCAGGATTCCTGGTTGGCCGGGTCGGTGATCAAGCAATGGGGGCACAGGGGCCGGCCCTGCTCGTCGCGGGTGGCGGCCTCACGGACCGCTCCGCAGCGGGCGCACGCCTCGGCCCGCGACTTGGCCACGCAGTTGCGGCACAGACGCCGCCCGTCGCGCGGCTTGACCAACGCGATGACCCGCCCGCACGCCGGGCAGGGCGGCCGGACGATGCTGGTGGCACCCGCGTCGCAGAGCTTGTCGATCAAGCGCAGCACCGCCGGGACGGGAGCCTCCGCCCCTGCACCGGTGAGCAACTCGGGCCGGTCCTGGAGGGCCCAGGCGAGCCGGTGTCGTTGGCCGCGTTGGGAGGCTGCACCGTGCGTCGCGGCGACCACGACCTCAACGGGCAGGGTCGGGTCGACGGCGGTGACGACGTCGAGGATGATCTCGACCGGGTCGCGCCCCGCGTCGGGCGGGCAGGCGACGCACCGTGGTCGCCCGTCCCGGTCGCGGGAGCTCACCGGCCGGGTGTTGCCGCAGCCCGCGCAGCGCTCCGGCACGGGACCGCACACGCCGCAGAACCAGTCCTGGCCGCGGCGCTGCATGCTGTGCAGTCGCTTGGCGCACTGGGTGCACACCGGTGGCGAGACGGCCACCGCACCCGCTCGGCGCAGGGCGAGCAGCAGGTCCCCCGCCACCCGGGGCGCCGGGGATCGGCCATCGAGGAGCAGGCTCGGGTCGTCGACGAGGGCGCGGGCGAGGCGGCGGCGCTTGGCGCGGCCAGCGGCGACACCGGCCACGACCTCCTCGATCCTCGCCCGCTCGAGCGCCGGTTCGACCTTCGCCACGAGATCGACGACGGTGCCGAGCGGGTCGGCGAGCCAGGCCGGCTCCTCGGTGTCCGCGGGCAAGGACCCCACCGCTCAACTCTCGGTCGGCACGATGCGGGCTCGCACGGGTCGCAACGAGCCGACCCCCACCCCATCCCCGCCAGCTCTTGCCTTGCGTGCTGGTTTGGTGGCGGCGACCGGTTCGATCAGCTCCTCCATCGAGCAACCCAGGATGTCCATCAGCGCCATCAACACCTTCAGGCTCAGGCGCTCGGGCCGCTCCACCACGAGCCGGTAGACCTGGCTCGTGGACAATCGGATCCCTCGCTCGGCGAGCGGGCCGATCAGGTCGGTGGTGGCGAACATGTCGCGGCCCGCCATCACCTGGCGCAGATTCCAGCGGTAGTCCAGCTTCGGAGCCATCGGATCCTTCCTTCTCAACCTGGCCGAACGTCGTTGAATGCCGGGGACAACGCCTGGCGCAGCGCCGTGTTCATGAAGTCCCCGCTGACATGGGTGTAGATCGCGGTCGAGGTGTCACAGCGATGCCCGACCTGCTCCTGGATGAACCGGCGGTCGACCCCGTCTTCGGTGAGATGAGTGACATAGCTGTGTCTCAGCGAGTGCGGCGTCAGCTCGACCGGCAAGCCCAGCGCGTCCCGATAGGCGACGAAGCGGGCGTTGATCTCCGCCGGCTTGACCCGTCCGCCTCGCTCGGTCACCCACATCGCCGGGTGGTCTTCGCAGCCGAAGAGGGGTCGGACGTGCTCGACGTAGTCGGCGACCGCCTCGACCGCCCATCCCTTGACCGACAAGACGTTGCGCCGCCGGGGTGGCTGACCCCGCACCGCCTTGCCATAGCGCACGTGCAGCATCCCGAAGCGGCCGAACTCGGGGGCGGCCGGATTGCGGCCCCAGTCGGCCACGTCCAGCTTGGCGGTCTCGGTGCGGCGAAGCCCCCACGCGTAGACGACCTTGAAGATCGTCGCGTCCCGGTACGCGGCCAAGGCCCCCTTGCGCTTCGAGCGCGCCGCCCGGTCCACCTGCTCGTCGGCAAAGTCCAAGAACGACTGCAGCTCGTCGCGGCTGAACGGCCGCGCTTCGGGGTCCCCCTCGTAGTCGTTGAGGTGGACGATGGTGTTCCACTCGTGGCAGATCGGCGTCGGGAACGTGCCGAACGCCTCCTCGCACGCCGACACCCAGCCGTAGCGGGGGTCGGTGATGAACTCGCTGAACAGCCGCAGGTCCGTCTGGTATCCGCGGATCGTCGATGGCGCCAGGTGCCGTTCGGCGGTCAACGACAGCGTCCACTCCTCGACGTGAGCAGGCCCCCAGATCCAGGGGTAGTCGTTCGTGAACTCGAGGAACCGGCGGACCAACAGCTCTCGGCCGCCGATGGTGTCCTCGTGCAGTCCACGGGCCTTCTGCTGGGCCCGCCACCCCCGCAGCATCGCCTCGAGCATCGCGTCCTCCGGGCGCAGCTGCGCCACTCCCGACACCAGCTCGAGCTGCGCCGCACCCGCCAGCTTCACCGCTCCCAACGCACCCTCCGGCACCTCCAGTCGTTCCCGGCAGAAGGGAGGATCATGCAACAGACGGGAGGGCCAGACGCGGATCCCCGGTCAGACCCCATGGACCGGCGAGGGCCGCCACCCACTCCGAGGGTGGCTTCAGCAGGCGACCTGGGATTTCTCCCGCGTCTGATGCAATTTCCGAGGCCTGTAGTAGCCCTTGGTGGTGTCGAGCTTTCGATGGTCCATCAGGTCCCGCAGCACGTCGATCGGCACACCGGCATCCGCGTGGCGCTGTGCGTAGCTGTGGCGATAGGCGTAGAGCACGATCCGGCGGCGGTCGAACTCGGTGCCGTCGACGCTGTGCAGCTCGGGCAGACCGACGACCCACTCTCGATGGGCGAACGCCAAGCTGAACGCGGTGATGGCCGTGCGTCCGTCGGGGTTGCGCCGGTCGGTCGGCAACAGTCGCAGCTCACCGACCGGGGTGCCGGGAAACCGAGCGCGCACCCGCTGCTGCTGGGTGACGATGACCTGCGCGGTGGCTTCGGCGATAGGCAGTCGCCGGCCGAGACGGTTGGCCTTGTGGTTGTCGAACACCAGGACGGGAAGGCCGTCGTCGTCACGGGCGAGGCAGTCGAACGCGAGGTCGCAGATCTCTTCTGGACGCCGCCCGGTGTCGATGGCGAGCCCGATGCCGGTGCGCACTTCGGGGGAGGCGATCTTGTCGAGGTGCGTGCACAGCTGGGCCATGACCTCAGGGGGCAAGTCCCTCCCCGAGTGAGCGGGGACCGGCTTGTCGGGCACGTCCTCACGGTGGATGGCGAAGTCCTCGCCGAGCCCGGCCGCGACCTGGCCCGGGCGGGTAAGCCCCATGGCCCGGACCCTCTGCAGCACGGCTCTCACTTCCCGGGTCGTCCGGATGCGGGCGTCTGCACTGATGCGCCCGCCGGAGACGAGGTGGCCGAGGCGGTTCAAGAACGCCTCCATGTCCACCCGCCCGAGGGCGCTCGGGCGCTCGCCGGCGTCGGGGCGGAGCCGCAGGGACTCCGAGAGCATCGCCACGCAGTTCACGTGGTGGCGCACCGCCAGGCCGCCGCTCGTGCGGCGCCCCGGCCGGATGCGGCGCCTCGGAAGGTCGTCGGCGGCCCACCGCTTGGCTGCCTCTCTCAGCCAGCGTTGGCTGATCTTCCCGAACGAGACCGACCCGTAGTGGCCGAAGACGGCGAGATCCCAGTCGTCTCGGGCGATCTCGCTCTCGGGGGTGGCGAGCGCCCGGCGGGCGTGGGTGGCGAAGGAGCTCGCCAGCCCGACGTAGCCGAGGTTCCGCCGCCTCGACGGAGGAACGAGAAAGGTGCCCACCGAGGGGACCTGCTGGCGGCGCAGGTCGTCGCAGAGCGCCCGCAGGTCGGACTCTTTAGTCTGGACCCGTTCGAGGAGACAGCGCTGCTGAAGGCCGTAGAGGATCTCGGCGACCACGAGGGGCTCGAGTCCGCGCAGGCTGACCTCACCGCCGACGCCGATGGCCGGCTCGGTCGCTCTCCAGCTCATCTCGTCGAGGTCCGGCTCGCGCCGTCGTGCGACTCGCAAGCGGAGCTGATGGGGCTCGCAGTAGCAGCCGTCGGGGTGGCGCCGCTGACGCGAACAGGCCCGCACGGCACAGGGTCCGATCGACGCAAGCGGCACGACGCCGGGATGGGTGAGGAAGGCCGCCAGCGCCACGCCGAGCGCCTGGTGCTGGTCCAGGTGGGGACGGCACAGCTCGGCCGCCCCCGGCACCTGCTCGCGCTGGCATCCAGCCACACGGCATCGCTGCGGGGATCCGCTCGACCCACGCGGTGGGCCGAGCAAGTGGGCCTGGTCGTCACCGAGCCCGGCGGTCTCGAGACGTCGCTGGCACGAGCGGCAGATCCTGCGTCCGGCGGTGGCCGTCGTCGAGCAACCTGCCACCTTGCACACCGGGCGGATGACGAGGTGATGGTTCTCCGGCGGCACGAGCAGGAGGCGTTCGAAGTCGAAGCCCATCTCTGCGAGGAACCCATCGTCGAGGAGCGCGACGATCCTCTCGGCTCGGACCTTCGGATGTACGCGCGACCCGCGCAGGTCGAGTGCAGCGATCGCCGTCGCCCTCGATGGGGTGCTCACCGCGTCGCTCCGTCGGCTCCACGCGGCGTCGGGACGGCGTCGATCGCGCGACGCAGCCTCGCCGGGTCGGGATGCAAGTAGACCTCCGAGGAGGCCATCGATCGGTGGCCGAGCAACTCGGCGATCTCATCGAGGCGGCCGCCAGCATCGGCCAGGTTGCTCCCGAAGGCGTGGCGCAGCTGATGAGGGGCCACTGCCGCCGAGAGGCCTGCCCGGCGCGAGCACGCCCGCAGCAGCTCGTTGATGGCATCGGGGCGCATCGGGGCACCGAGCGGCGCTCGGAACAGGTTCACCAGGACGAAGTCGCTGCCCGAGGCCTCGGGGTGCTCGGTGCGTTCGAGCTCGTAGGTGTCGAACGCCCGGACGACCAGCGCATCTAGGGGAACGACGCGAGGGTGGCGGGACTTCGCCCACGAGGCGTTGGGGTTGTCGCGTCGGTTGACGTGCAGGTGGGCGCCGTGCACCTCGCAGCCGAGCCGCCGGGAGTCGGCAGCCAGGTGGACGTCGCCTCGCCGCAGCCCACAGAGCTCGCCGCGTCGCAGCCCGGCGCGGGCCATCAGCAAGGCGACGAGCCGATCGCGAGCCGAGCGACACGCCCTGAGCAGCGCCACGATGTCCTCGTCTTTGGCCCGGTCGACCGCGGCGTCCGGCTCGTGCAGGCGGTGCCGGGCCCGCAAGCGCCACGCGATCTTGCCGTCCTCACGCCGGGCTTCCTCGGGCAGCTCGGCGTCGTCGGCGAGCTCGTAGAGCAGCGGCAGGAGCCGTGCCGGCGCGTTCCCTGCGGCCACCGCATGGTTGACCAAGCCGCGCACCGCGGTGAGCACGACATTCACCCGGCGCGCCCCGCGCACCGGGTCGGCACCCGGGCCTGCAAGGACCTCGGCGAGATCCTCGCCACGGCTGGCGTCCCGCGGCGCGTGGCGCAGCCAGGTCATGAACAGCCCCAGCTGCTCGATGCCGCGGTGCCAGTGACGGCCGGTGCGTTCACACCACCGGAGGAACAGCGCGATCGCGCCCGCGTAGGACTTGGTCGTCAGCTCCGCGCCGTCACGGCCGAAGCGGACATGGCGCAGGTAGGCGTCGACGAACGGCACCACCGCAAGGTCGTCGTCGACCACGGTCCAATAGCGCGCTCCGGAAGGGAGGACCACCCTGAACGCCCGCATTCCGTCTCCCGTCTTCGGTGATCAGCAGGGCCACAGGAGTAGCAGCACCCTGTGACACCACGACCACCACACCCAAGGAGAAGGGAAGCAATCACTCCCTACAACAGCGACCTACGCAACGTGCCGCCACACCACGGACTCCCCATGAGAAGGACGGTGCGAGTTGTAGTGCTCGACATACTCGGCAAGGACCACCTCGAGGTGACCTCGTCCGAGGACGAGCATCCGATCGAGGCACTCGCGCCGCAGCGCACCGATCGCCCGCTCGCAAACGGCGTTCGCCCGAAATGCCCGGGCCGGGGTCTTGATGATCCGGATGCCCTCGGCCCGAACGACCTCGTCGAAGAACCGGGGGAACTTGGCGTCCTGGTGCACGATCTCGAGGCGCTCGGGCTCTTGCTGCTCGAGGAGGATCCCCGCACCCCGCGTCGGCAGCGCTGAGCGAGGGCCCTGTGGACGAGGCGTGGTCGGCCGAGGCCTATCCCGCGGGTGGGCCTCCGATCAGGTGACGGAGGGGCCGCTCAGGGCCAAACGTGAAGACCTCACCACGAATGGGGAATTTTCGAGTCCCCGTGCGTATGCACAAGCCGCTGACCAGCACCTTTGGTCGGCGGCTCGTGCGTTTGTGGGGACAGTTTGTGGGGACCTACTCAACTCCTGCGCATGCAGGGTGGGCAGGGCGCCAGGGCACGGGCGGCCCGCCACGCTGCGGTTTAGCGCGTCGACGTGGGCGGCGCTCGAGCGCTGCACAGGGGCATGTGCTATGCCCTTTGCAGCGCCATGCAGCTGCACTGATCAACGCCGCTCAGAGTTACCGGCTCCTCGGGGGCGTTGATCGTGTTGCCGGCCGCGGTCGGATCTGGCAGCTGGGCGCTTGCGGTGCGGCTGTGGGGCACGTGTGGCGCGCTGGCACGCACGTCCTCGTGCGGCTGCGTCGGGACAGTGCACGGCCTGGGACGCCACCTGATCGTGCCCGCGCGTTCGCTGTCCCGCCGACGCGACGCGACCGAAGCCATCGGGAGCGCCCTACACCTGTTGGCGATCGGCGATGGACGCCGCACCGTCGCCTGCTCTCCTTCTTCCCCTACGGGTTGCAGTAGGGGCATTCGCCAGGGTCAGCGCGAACCTCGGCGGAGACGACGGAGCGCGTCTGTCGGTGCTCGCAGGCCACACAGCCGTCGATCTCTGCTCGCGGCCGGGGTACTTCCGTGCCACACCAGGCGCAGGGAATGCCGAGAATGACGTCGACGCGTCCCCAGCCTGGTGCGCTGCAGGCAGGGCAGCGGGTGGCGATCCGGTTGGCAAGGCGTTCGGCGGCAGCGGCGATGACAGCGCGGCGCGAGGGGCAGGCGTGGGCTCGCAGATCGGTCTCGACGCGGGCCAGGCCGTCGGTGGCAGCAGCGGCGCACTCGGCGACAGCGGCCGTCAGATGATCGAGGGAGGAGATCCCCTTGTGGATCGGGTGCATCGCTCCGCAGTTCGGCCGGACGATCAGCTGGTGCTCGGGGAAACGTGCCTGGGAGAGGAACGGTCCGAGGTCCTCATCGGGGCCCACGCTCGTCGAGCTGGCGACGATGTCCCAGCTCGAATGGCTCTCCCACACGATGATCCCGTTCTCATCGTCCACTAGGACGACGATCTCCCGGTCGGAGTGGACGAATGGCATGGCGGGGTCGGGACCGATGCTTCCCTCGGAGGCCAAGCCGAGGGGACGGCCGGCTGCGGTCATCCCGAGGCGTGCCTTGGCAACGGCGGTGTCGAGGGGCGGCCCCTGGCGGGGGATGTCGCCGGTAAAGGTGCCGAGAGCGTCGGTGTCGACGGCGACTGCTTCGACCCGGAGCCCGACGGTCTTTTTCAGCGGTGGAGCGATGAGAGGAAGCTTGTCGTGTTTGGTGGCGAGCGCTGCCGTTCCGCCGGTGTAGGGGTGGTCCGCCTGCCCCCACCTGCGCGAGGAGTGGACCGTCGCCCCCGGACTCGTGGCCTGCCCGCCGGATACCGGGGGGTCAAACGTTCGCCGTCGTCTGAGCACCCATCCACCCTAGCATTACTGAGGAAGACGACTTCGTGTATCATGCTTCGTACTGTGTCCCTTGCATGCCGGTGGAGCGCGGATAGCGCAGCGAAAGGGAGATGTCCAAGTGCTGAGCGGTAACCGGCTGCTTGTGAGTGGAGTCGCGACCCAGGGAGAGCATCGCGGCAGCGGTCGTGGAGCGTGCCATTCGTGAAGGTGCCGAGGTGCTGGTGGCCGCCTACCCGAGAGACGTACCTGCGGCTGAGGAGGTGCTCTCGGGCCTTGTGCCTGCACCGCCTGCGGTGGTGGCGGTGGACGCGACGAACGAAGGTGACCTGATCATGTTGGAAGGCGAGCTGCGGCGTCGCTGGGGGCGGCTCGACGGCGCCCTGCACGCGATCGCCTTCGCGCAGCGGTCTGCGCTCGGGAGCGTGATGGACGTGTCGGCCGCCGATGTCGAAGTGGCGGTCCGCACGAGCGTCTGGACCTACGCGGCGTTCGGGCGGCTGGTTTCGCGGCTGGCGCCTCCGTCGGGTGGGAGCCTGGTGGGCCTGGATTTCGACAGCGCCCGAGCGTGGCCGGTGTACAACTGGATGGGGCCATGCAAGGCCGTGCTGCGTGCGCTCAACGGGTACTTGGCCCGCGACCTGGGCGCGGCGGGGGTACGGGCAAACCTGGTTGCCGCCGGGCCGCTTCGGACCCGGGCCGCCTCGGGCATCCCCGATTTCGAGGTGCTCGTGGATCGCTGGGACCGGCAGGCGCCGCTGGCCTGGGACCCTACGGACCCCTCGGCGGTGGCCGACGCCATCTGCTTCCTGCTGTCGGACCTCGCTCGGGCGATCACCGGTGAGGTGCTCCATGTGGACGGCGGCGTCCACGCGATGGCTACCTGCCTGCGGGACTCCCCGGTCGAGGCGTTGGAGACCGCCTGAACAGGTCAGCTCAAGAGGCGGTTGCTCTCCGGCGCCGCGGAGTGTCGAGCCTGGCCACGAGCTGGAGGAGCTCGCCGATGCTGTGGGGCTGCTCGATGGGGTGGCGCAGCGGCCGACCGGGGTTGATCTCGTAGCGGTTGCGTCGGCCGATCCGGGTTCGCGTCACGTAGCCCTCTCCAACGAGGTCGGCGATGATCGCCTGGGCGGCGCGCTCGGTGATGCCGACCCGGGCGGCGATGTCTCGGCCGCGGACGCCGGGGTCAGTGGCGATGCAGACCAGGACGTGGCCGTGGTTGGTGAGGAACGTCCAGGTCGGCCTGGTCGTCTCGCCCGGCTCTCCGTTCGCTCCTGTCATGGGTTCCATGGTAGCTCGCTTCGTGAAACAAGGTACGGGCACTGGCTATCGGCACTTCGACCGGGCGATTT
>JAKAOD010000453.1 GCA_021823365.1 Actinomycetes bacterium
TCCGATCTCCAACTTTTATGACATCCGCATGTTCGGTGCCGTGATGACCACCGGCGTCAACTGCGGCCAGGTTCGCGGCCCCATCCAGATGACGTTCGGCCGGTCGCTCGATCCCATCGTCCCGCTCGACCTGAGCATCACGCGCGTCGCCGTGACAGACCCCGAGGACATGAAGGTCGTCGTCGGCGATGAGGGCGGGACGGCAACTGGCGGGAAGCAGACGGAGATGGGCCGGAAGGCTCTCGTCCCATATGGGCTGTATCGCGCCCACGGGTTCTTCAATCCGCACTTCGCCGCCAGGACGAGGGCGACGGACGAGGACCTGGGGCTCTTCTGGTCCGCCCTCCAGAACATGTGGGACCTGGATCGCTCGTCATCCCGGGGCGAGATGGCGTGCGAGGGCCTCTGGGTATTCACCCACGAAAGCTCGCTGGGCAACGCGCCAGCGCACAAGCTGTTCCAGCGCATCCGAGTAAGCCGCCGCCAGAGCGTCGATACACCGAGAGCGTTCGAAGACTACGAAGTGCGCGTCGACGACACGGCCTTGCCGGGCGGGGTCTCGCTCACGGCGCTGGCCTGAACCCGAGCGGGCTCGTGACGCTCGAATTGGAGTCGAGCGCGGACGTCGAAGTCCCGATCTCCGCGCTCGAACACTGGAGCTTCTGCCCGCGGCAGTGTGGACTGATCCACGTCGAGCAGACGTTCGACGAGAACCTGTACACCATGCGGGGACGCCTGGCCCACGAGCGAGTCGACACGGGCGAGGCAACGTACACGCCCGCGGGCGTGCGCGTCCTTCGTGCCGTCACGCTCTGGTCGGAGCGGCTGGGTTTGAGGGGCAAGTCGGACGTGGTCGAACTTCGGCCAGAGGGTCCCTACCCCGTCGAGTACAAAGTCGGGCGGCGACACGGCATCCACGCGGACCTGCAGCTCTGCGGACAGGCGCTGTGCTTGGAGGAGATGCTCGGCATGCCGGTCCGCAGAGGGGCCGTGTACTACGGCGCCACCCGGCGGCGCCACGAGGTCGAGCTCGACGCCCGCCTTCGCGAGCGCACGTTGGCCGCCGTCGAAGGCATCCGAGGGATGCTGGTCGCCCAGACATTGCCACCTGCGCTGAATGACCGCCGATGCCCGAAGTGCTCGCTCCTTGACAGCTGTCTGCCGGCCGTCGTGACGGCGCGCGATCGGCTGCGTGGGCTCCAGGGCGCCCTGTTTCGACCACTCGAGCTGGCCGACGACGATGCGTGAGCTCCTCAACGTCCTATACGTATTGACCCAGGGTGCGGTCCTGCACGTCGAGCACGACACAGTGCGCGTCGAGATCGAACACGAGACCCGGCTCCGCGCCCCGTTGCTCCGGCTCAGCGGCATCGTCGTGTTCGGCCGGGTGACGCTCACGCCATACCTGATCCAGCGCTGCGCTGAGGACGGTCGCAGCCTGGTCTGGCTGGACGAGCGGGGTCGTTTCATGGCGCGTGTCGAAGGGAAGACACGCGGCAACGTGCTGCTCCGCCGGGCGCAGCACCTCGCGCTATCGGATCCTGGACGTCCAGCCGCCATCGCGCGGCAGATCGTCGCTGCGAAGATCCAGAACAGCCGCCAGGTGTTGCTGCGGGCAGCAAGGGAGGCCGGCACGGCCGAGGACGGCGCCCTGCTGGCAACAGCCGCCGCGAGGCTCGCCCAAATCCTGGTGCGGCTCCGTGGTGAGCGAGAGATGGATGCCATTCGCGGGGCCGAGGGCGAGGCGGCGCGTGTCTACTTCAGCGTATTCGCCGCGATGATCCGCGTCGACCGACCGCTGCTCGCCCCTGAAGGTCGCACGCGTCGGCCGCCGCGCGATCGAGCCAATGCGGTGCTCTCGTTCCTCTACGCACTGGTGCGGGCTGAGTGCGATTCGGCCCTGGAAGGCGTCGGGCTTGACCCCCAGGTCGGTTTCCTCCATGCGCTCCGACCCGGCCGACCATCGCTGGCGCTAGATCTCATGGAGGAGCTGCGGCCGGTGATGGCCGATAGGCTGGCTATCACGCTCATCAACAGACGACAGCTGAATGTCTCCCATTTCGAGGTCGGCCCGGGCGGTGCGGTGTCGCTCACCGACGATGGCCGCCGTCTCGTGGTCGCGGCTTACCAGCGCCGCAAGGAGGAAGAACTGCAGCACAGAGTGTTGAAACAGAAGACGCCGCTCGGGCTCGTTCCACACATCCAGGCGCGTCTGCTTGCTCGCCATCTCCGTGGCGACCTTGCCGACTATCCACCATTCCTGTATCGGTGAGGATGTTCCGTGGAGTATCTCGTGGCATACGACGTCGCCACCGACAGTGCCGCAGGCCGCAAGCGGCTCCGCCGGGTCGCGAAGGTCTGCGAAGCCCACGGCCAGAGAGTCCAGAAGTCGGTCTTCGAGTGCATTCTCAGCGAGATGCAGCTCGAGGTTCTCGTCCATCGGCTAAGCCGGGAAGTTGCGCCGTTGGAGGACAGCCTCCGCATCTACCGTCTCGTCGAACCTCGCGAGAGGTACACGCGCGTTCTCGGCCAGACGATCGCGCACGATCTCCGAGAGCCGCTGGTGCTATGACGGCCTCGCTGCGCGGATCTCCGGTGATGGGCGCCCACGCAGGCGGTACGCGCGCGCGGACCCCCCGTGACGGGCACGAGGAGCCGCCTCCGGCGCGGCTCGCGACAAGTGGCCGATGCAGCGAAGGCGGCTCGGCCGCTCCAATTCGCACGTCGGCTGGCCCGGAGGCGCCATTCACAGGCCTGTGATGCCCTTGCATCCGGTGATCGCGCCGGGTGAGGATTGAAACGTATCGGTCCAGGTCAACGTACCTGTAAAGCGAAGCTGCTTGCATCCGGTGATCGCGCCGGGTGAGGATTGA
>JAKAOD010000454.1 GCA_021823365.1 Actinomycetes bacterium
CGAACGCGTCGAAGCTGTACCGGCTGGACTGACGGCCAGGGCCGACGGGCGCGACGTTTGACAGCCCGGCGCGCGCGCCCTAGGTTTGGAATCGATTGTAGCCGAGCCCGCGCCAGGGTGCTGACGGGGCACCGGGTCGGTCCGAGAGCACGGCGACCGCCAGGCGGGCGCGGGAGGGAGTGGCACCACCGATGAGGTTGCGGATGAATCAGGCGATCGCGCGCGCGATCGCCGACGAGATGGACCAGGACCCGAGCGTGGTCGTCTTCGGGGAGGACGTCGCCGTCGCCGAGGGCCCCTTCAAGACCTCGGAGGGCTTGCTGGCACGTTTCGGCCCCGGCCGCGTGCGCGACACGCCGATCTCGGAGACCGGCTTCCTCGGCGCGGCAGTCGGCGCCGCCATGACCGGGCTGCGCCCGGTCGTCGAGATCATGTTCGTCGAGTTCATGGGTGTCGCGTTCGACCAGGTAGTCACGGAGGCGGCGCTGATGCACTACCTGTCCGCCGGGCGGTTCCAGGTGCCGATTGTGGTGCGCGCCTCGGTGGGCTCTGGCCTCGGCTTCGGCTGCCAGCACTCCCAGACGCTCGAGCGCTGGATGCTCGGCACGCCGGGGCTCAAGCTGGCGGTCGTGTCGGGCGCGCGGACCGCCTACGGGATCACCCGCGCCGCGGTGCGTGACCACAACCCCGTCGTCGTCCTGGAGCCGCGCAGCCTCTACGGCGAGCGCGAGGAGGTGGAGCCGGGCGAGCACTCGATCATCGAGCTCGGGACCGCCGCGACGCTGCGCCGTGGCGACGACGTCACTGTCGTCGCCATCGGCCAGACGGTCCGCGTGGCGCTCGCCGCGGCCGACGAGGCGTCGTGGTCAGCCGACGTCATCGACCTCCAGTCGCTCATGCCCTGGGACAAGAGGACGGTCGTCGACTCGGTCCGCCGCACGGGGCACCTCGTCACCGTCGAGGAGAACCAGTTCACCGGCGGCTGGGGCACCGAGGTCGCTGCCGGCGTCATCGGCGAGGCATTCCACGACCTGCGGGCTCCCGTCGTGCGCGTCACTGCCCCCGACGTGCCGGTCCCCTTCGGCCAGGAGCTGGAGCGCCGCTTCTTGCCGTCGGCGCCGTACGTGGTCGACCAGGTCGACGCGCTACTCGCGACGAGGGAGGCGCCGGCCCCGTGGTGGCGGGAGTACGCGTGAGCGACGGCCTGCTGGACTCGACGAGCGCGTCGGTCGCTCGGCGCCTCGAGCTCTCCGCGCGGCGCCTCGCCCGCCTCGAGCGCATGCTGGAGATCCGCCTGGTCGAGGACCGGATCCAGGAGCTCTTCGCCCAGGGGCTGATCGCCGGCACGACGCACACCTCCCAGGGCCAGGAGGCCGTGGCGGTCGGCACGGCCGCCGCGACGCGCCCGACCGACGTCGTGAGCTGCACGTACCGCGGCCACGGCGTGGCGCTCGCGCTGGGCGTCCCGCCCGCGGCCGTGCTCGGCGAGGTGCTCGGTCGCGAGATCGGCTGCATGGGGGGCCTCGGAGGCTCGATGCACCTGAGCGACCCGGACGTCGGGCTGCTGCCGACGTTCGCGATCGTGGGCGCGGGCATCCCCATCGCGGTCGGCGCGGGCCTGAGCTTCGCGACGACGGGGCGCGACGGCGTGGCCGTGAGCGTCTTCGGCGACGGGGCGACCAACATCGGCGCCTTCCACGAGGCCCTCAACCTCGCAAAGGTCTGGAACCTCCCGGTCGTCTTCGTGTGTGAGAACAACCTCTACGCCGAGTACAGCCCGATCGCGACGACCACCTCGGTCACCGAGCTCGCGGCGCGCGCCGGCGCCTACGACATGGCGAGCGATGTCGTGGACGGTCAGGACGTGGACGCGGTGGAGCAGGCCGTGGGGCGCGCCGTCGACCGCGCCCGCTCGGGCCGCGGACCGACCCTCGTTGAGGCGAAGACGTACCGCTACGTCGGGCACTCACGCTCCGACCAGGCGAAGTACCGGCCCGAAGGCGAGCTCGAGGCGTGGAAGGCGCGCGATCCGGTGGAGCTGTTCGCGGCCACGCTCGTCGCCGAGTCGGCGATCGACGCGGCCGCGCTGGAGGAGGTCCGCGAGCACCAGCGCCGGCTCGTCGACGCCGCCCAGGAGGCCGTGCTCGCGAGCCCGGCGGGCTCGGTGCGCCAGATGTTCGCCCACGTCGTCGCCCCGTAGGCTCGCGAGCCAGGAGAGACCCGATGCAGCACACTGTGAACCTGCCCGTCCTCGGCGACACGACGCGAAGCGCGATGATCGCCTCGTGGCTCGTGGACGTCGGCGACCGCGTCGCGCAAGGGCAGCCCCTCATGAGCGTGGAGACCGACAAGGTGCTGGCCGACGTCCCGTCCCCCGTGGCGGGCGTCCTCGTCAGCCGGCTCGTGGCCGAGCAGGACGAGATCGACGTCGGTGCGCCGATCGCCCTCATCGAGCAGGGGGAGTGACGCGGCTCGCCCGCCCCGGGGAACGGCGGGGGACGACGACGGCGAGACTGCGTCTCGGGGTGATCGGAGCGGGCTCGTGGGCCGTCGCCTCGCACCTGCCCGAGCTGGCCAAGCGCCGGGACCAGGTCGAGTTCGTGGCCGTGTCGCGCAAGGGCTCCGCCATGCTCGAGAAGATCAAGGACGACTGGGGGTTCGCGCACGCGAGCGAGGACTACCGCGACGTGCTGGACGCGGGCGTGGACATTTGCGTCGTGGCCAGCCCGACCGGGCTGCACCACGAGCACGCGGCCGCCGCGCTGCGCTCGGGCGCCCACGTGCTTGTTGAGAAGCCCATGACGATCAGGCCCGAGCACGCCTGGGACCTGGTGCGGACCGCTGACGACCTCGGTC
>JAKAOD010000455.1 GCA_021823365.1 Actinomycetes bacterium
GCGGCGCCTGAGGCGGCGATCGGCGCCCTTGGTTGCGACCTCGGCCAAGGCTACCTGTGGGCGGGGCCGCTGCAGGCGACCGAGCTCGTCGACTTGACGACCGACGGGACGTCCGTCAAACTCCCGTCATGGAGCGTGGCGAGTTGAGCGCCGAGCTGGACGCAGCCGAGCAGCGGCGCCGCGCCCGCGCGCTCGTCCTCCTTCTTACCTGACGGCGAGCGCCCTCGCGCTCGTCGTGACCTCCCGTGCCGCCCGGCCGGGAGGTTTTTTGTTGCCAGAGACCGCCAGAGGGACCGATCGACCGAGCCGAGACACGAGGAGCACCATGGGACAGCGAGAGCAGCCAGCACGAGTGGCCCAGCCGATGCCGAGCGACCGGTACCGCACCTACCCTTCGGTGGACCTGCCGGACAGGACATGGCCGTCGCGCGCGCTCGCATCGGCGCCGACCTGGTGCGCCGTCGACCTCCGCGACGGCAACCAGGCGCTCATCGATCCGATGGACCCGAGCCGCAAGCGCCGCATGTTCGACGCCCTCGTACGCACGGGCTTCAAGGAGATCGAGGTCGGCTTCCCCTCGGCGTCCCAGCCCGACCTCGACTTCGTCCGCATGCTCGTCGAGGACGACCTCGTCCCCGACGACGTCGCGATCCAGGTCCTCGTCCAATGCCGTCCCGAGCTGATCGAGCGGACGTACGCATCGCTGAAGGGCGCGCGCGACGTCGTCGTCCACTTCTACAACTCGACCTCGACCCTGCAGCGCCGCGTCGTGTTCGGCCTCGACCGCGCGGGGGTCACCAAGATCGCCACCGACGCGGCGCGGCTGTGCCGCAACCTCGAGGACCGCCTCCCGGGCACCCGGGTGCGCTACGAGTACAGCCCGGAGTCCTTCACCGGCACCGAGATCGACTACGCCGTCGAGATCTGCGCCGCCGTGATGGACGTGATCGAGCCGACCCCGGAGTGGCCGATCATCTTCAACCTGCCCGCGACGGTCGAGATGTCGACGCCGAACGTCTACGCGGACTTGATCGAGGTCTTCCACCGCAGCATCCCGCGGCGGGATGCGGTCGTGCTCAGCCTGCACCCCCACAACGACCGCGGTTGCGCCGTCGCTGCCGCGGAGCTGGCGCTGCTCGCCGGCGCCGAGCGCGTCGAGGGCTGCTTGTTCGGCAACGGCGAGCGGACCGGGAACGTCGACCTCGTCACGCTGGCGCTGAACCTCTTCAGCCAGGGGGTCGACCCCCGCCTCGATCTCTCGGACATCGACGCCCTGCGCCGTGTCGCCGAGTACTGCAACCGGCTGCCGGTGCACCCTCGCCATCCCTATGCGGGCGACCTCGTCTACACGGCGTTCTCCGGCTCCCATCAGGACGCGATCAAGAAGGGCATGGCGGCGCTGCCGGAGGGCTACGAGGTCTGGGAGGTTCCCTACCTGCCGATCGACCCTCACCACGTCGGGCGGAGCTACGAGGCGGTGATCCGCGTCAACTCCCAGTCCGGCAAGGGCGGCGTCGCCTACGTCATGGAGGCCGAGCACCAGATGGTGCTCCCCCGCCCGCTCCAGATCGAGTTCTCCCAGGCGATCCAGCACGTCACGGAGGACACCGGCACCGAGATCTCCCCGGCGGAGATGTGGGAGGTCTTCTCCTCCGAGTACCTCGCCGAGGGCGAGGTGCGCCTCGTCAGCCACGAGTCCGCCTGGAGCGGCGAGGTGGACAAGGTCACCGCCGAGCTCTCGGTCGGCGGCCGGTCCGTCACGGTGACCGGCGAGGGCAACGGGCCGGTGGCGGCGTTCGTGCAAGGGGTCCGCGACGGGCTCGGCATCGCGCTCGACGTCCTCGACTACCACGAGCACGCCGTCACGGCGGGCGCGGGGTCGCTCGCCGTCGCCTACGTCGAGACGACGGACGACCGCGGGCGCAGGCGGTGGGGCGTGGGCATCGACGCCAGCATCCTCACCGCGAGCCTGAAGGCCGTGGTGTCGGCGGTCAACGCCCGGCGCCGCCAGGCAGCCGGCGGCTGAGCCGGCGCCGGGCGAGGCGGCGCGCTCAGTGGCCGAGGGCGGGCAGCCAGGCGAGCCGGCGGGCCTCGAAGGCGGCGATCTCGCCCTCGTGGGCGAGCGTGACGCCGATGTCGTCGAGGCCCTGCAGGAGGCGCTCCGCCGCGGCGTCGTCGATGACGAACGGGACCGAGATGCCGGCGGCCGGCGCTTCGACGCTGCGGCGCTCGACGTCGACGGTGAGCTCGAGCGAGGGGTCGGCGGCGACGGCCTCGAGCAGCCGCCTGCCGTCGTCCGGGCTCACCTGGGCGGGCACGAGCCCTGAGCGCGTCGAGTTGTTGCGGAAGATGTCGCCGAAACGGGGTGAGACGACCACCTTGAAGCCGTAGTCGACGAGCGCCCACACGGCGTGCTCGCGCGAGGAGCCGACGCCGAAGTTCGGCCCGGCGACGAGGATCGTCGCGCCGGCGCGCTCCGGCCGGTTGAGCACGAAGTCGCGGTCGTCGCGCCACTCGGCGAAGAGCCCCTTGCCGAAGCCCGTCCGCTCGATGCGCTTCAGCCAGTCGCTCGGGATGATCTGGTCAGTGTCGATGTCGGAGCGATCCAGCGGGACCGCCGTCCCCGTCACGACCCTCACCGGCTCCATCGCGCCTCCTCGCTCAGCTGCCCGGAGCGAGGTCGTCCGGCGCGGCGAAGTGACCGGCGACCGCCGTCGCCGCGGCGACCGCCGGGGACACGAGGTGCGTCCTGCCGCCCCGCCCTTGCCGCCCTTCGAAGTTCCGGTTCGACGTCGACGCGGCCCGCTCCCCGGGAGCGAGCTTGTCCGGGTTCATCGCGAGGCACATCGAGAGA
>JAKAOD010000456.1 GCA_021823365.1 Actinomycetes bacterium
GACCACGATCAAAGACGTGCGGCCCGTCGCACTCACCACCCCCTACGGCATGCAAGGTGCACAGACCCGGCAGCGCAGCGCCGTCTTCGTCGAGATCGAGACCACCGACGGACTTGTCGGACTCGGAGAGACCTACCTGGGCGTGTACATGCCCGAGCTCGCCGTAGAGACGGTGCGATTCTTCGCCGAGCACCTCATCGGGAGGGACGCCGACAACATCAACCGCCTGTGGCGAGATTGCAAGTGGATCACGAGCTACACCGGGCGCACCGGCCCCACGGTCATGGTCCTCGGCGCGATCGAGTGCGCGCTATGGGATCTGCGCGGCAAGCGTCTCGGGCTCCCGGTGCACCAGCTCCTCGGTGGTGCCGTCCACGACCGGCTGCCCCTCTACGCGAGCGGCGGAGTGCCAACGTTCTCGCTGGAGCAGTTGGTCGACCACACCCGGGCGGTGATGGCAGATGGCTACCAGGGCTTCAACTTGCAGTTAAACCCCCAGAACCAGCTCAGGCCGCCTTCTTGACCACTGGATAGCGGGTGCGAGGCGGCCGAGTGGTCCCCTTTGGTCGTCCCGGACCCGCCACGGTCGATTTCGGTGGACTGGCTGGCGTGCCGATCGTCGAGCGAAGTCGACGAAACCCCCTGCGGACCCGCGCGGGCGTGAGGAGGCGCGGGTCGCGTGGGCGCTCCCAGGGAAGTCGGAGATCGTCGATGAGGCCACGGGCCAGTCGGAGCTGGGTGTAGCCGGCGACGATGAGCCAGGTCCAGCGGTCTGCCTGCTCGGGGGTGCAGACAGACGGCGTCGTCCATCCCAGGGTCCCCTTCTGGAACCGAAAGCCGTGCTCGATGTCGAATCGGTGCAGGTACGCGCGCGCACAACGCTCCAGGTCAGGCTCTCCTTCGCCCGACCACCACAGCCACAGGGTCTTCCTCACCCCGCCGCTTGACTTGGGCAGGTGCTCGACGTCGGCGCGCATGATGCTGCCCCGCACGATCGGAGGCACGGCGTGGTCAGCCCAGTGGCCTCGCCCTGACAGTCTCGGGTGCAGCCCGTGCCAGGTGCTGATGCGCACCGCCCCGTAGCGCTCGTCATTGATCGAGCACGTCGCGTCGGGTGCTCTCCAGCTCTCGGGGTCTGAGCACTTCGACCTCTTCCCGTGCCGTGGGGGGCGTCCGCCGCTCGAGGCCGGGCGGTTCGCACGAGCAGGCGGGTCGTCGTAGAACACCCGGTCGTCGCGGATCCGACAGCACACCTCGACCCGCTCGGCTCCAAGTTCGTGGCCGAGCGCGACTCCGTCGTAGCCGGCGTCGAAGACGAAGAGCGGGACCTCACGGTCTTGGGGCAAGAGCTCGAGGAGCCGGCGGATCTGCCCGACCGTGGCAGTGGTCGCGTCCTCGCACGGCACGAGCCGCATCGCGTCGAGAGGCTGGGACCACGAGTCGTTCGCCCAGCTGAGCTGGCTCACCCACTGGTAGCTCCACCCGGCCACGATCGGCTGACCGGCCGAGTGCCGAGACGCCGAGTGGTAGAAGCCCCGAGAAGGGCTCGTCTCCGCATCACAGCGTGGCCACGTGGAGGCGTCGAGCGCGAAGACGAGCGGCCAGTCGGCCGGCCGGACCTTGACGAGCAGGCGCCGGAGGCCGTCCTCGTCGACGCCGCCGAGTGCGAGCGCCTTGTAGAGGCTCCCGTGCGACCGGGTGAACTCGGACTCGAGGCTCAATGCGGGGATCGAAGAGATCGGGCCGCTCGTGCACAGGGCTGCGTCGGTCAGCTCGAAGAGGGCGTCGGCCCATCGGGTGAAGCAGGCGTACAGCTCTTGCCTGAACTCGATCAGCTCGCTGGTGCGGTCCCCGTTGCCCATACCAGACAGTATGTATACTGTGCGGTCCAAGGACGGGGATACTCTTCGCCGGAGGCACCATGGCCCGCACGACCCCCACCCAGCGACTGGCGGACTACGAACGCCGCTACCGGGAGCTCGCCCAGCAACTCGCGGACATCGGGCTGATCTCCTCGGGCAGCATCACGCGGCGCTACACGTACTGCGCGACGTCCGGCTGCAAGTGCCACGCCGATCCCCCACGGCCCCACGGCCCCTACTACCAGTGGACCACCAAGGTCGCCGGCAAGACGGTGACCCGGCGCCTCAGCGCTGCCGAGGCGAAGCTCTACAAGGAATGGATCGACAACGACCGCAAGTTGCGCCAACTCATAGCGCAGATGCGAACGGTGGCCTCCAAGGCTGGCGAGATCCGCCTGGCGGAGGCCACGAAGACCTGATCCGAGGGTTTAACTGCAAGCTTAGGCCTTGACTGGTGGGTGCGCCGTGGATTCGGAGTAGATGGGGAGCTTCATCTCCGCTCGATGGGACTCCCGCTGCCCTCGGTGCTCGTCGGGAACGATGTCGCCATTGCTGCTGCCCTCGTCACAGGGGTAATGATGGCTGTGACCCTTCTACGACCGCGCCGGACAACGGCTGCGTGGCGGCGCGGGGCAGAGGGAGAAGAGCGAGTGGCCAGGGTGCTCGACCGGCTCAGGAAACGGGGCTGGAGCGTCGAGCACGACCTAGCAATCCCTGGTACCAAGGCGAACATCGATCATCTCGTTGACTCACCTCGCGGGCTGTTCGTTGTCGACACGAAGAACTACCGGGGTCGCCTGCATTTCGATCAAGGAGTCCTCCAGCGTGGACATTCCTCGTTCGCGCGCGAGGTTCAGTCCGTCCGGTGGCAAGCTGACTTCGTCCGCCGAACTCGAGCAGGCTGTTCACCTGTTCACTGCATTATCTGCGTGCTCGGCGCGGAGCTGCCATGTCCGCGGATTGTCTTTGGCGGGGTG
>JAKAOD010000457.1 GCA_021823365.1 Actinomycetes bacterium
TGAAGGCGAGCTTCGCCGGGGACACACGCTATCTACCGGCCACAGTGACCTCGACGGTGACCGTGTTCGCCCCGAAGGCCGTCGGCGCCTTCGTGATCGGCGACCTGTCGGCGGCCAAGACAGCGGTGACCCAGTACTTCTGGGGAGCACAGTGGGCAAAGATGAACAAGCTGAGCGGCGGCCGGGCGCCGAGCTCCATGAAGGGGTTCGCAGACAGCCCGACGTCGATGACCTGCGGTGGCACGTGGACGACCCGGACCGGGAACAGCTCGGCCCCGCCGGCGACGATCACAGGCACGATCGAGGTGATCGTCTCGGGCACAGTCGCCCAGAGGGGCTCGGTCCTCAGCGGGAACGTCGTGCACATCCTCATGGTGAAGGTGTCGAGCTACGGCCCGGCACCCGGGCACGTCGGGACGGGAACGATCGTCGGGACGGTCTGCTGATTCGCTACCGGTAGCCGTAGGAAAGCGGGGCCGTCTGCGGGCGGCTCCGCTTTCCGCCGTCGCTTCCCACCCCGGCTCTTCTTGACCGGCATGACACTGGGGCGGTTTGGACTGTCTGTCTCACGTTCCGCACTTCTCAGGGGGCGCTCACGCCCCCATCCTTTGGCCCGTTCGACGCGGCGGATCTCGGCGGCATCGAGCTCGGCCGTCAGCTCCGTGATCCGCCGGCCGCGTTCGACCTGGTCGCGTGGCCGAACAGCCTGTTCAGTGGTGAGCCAGCGGCTGGTGCGCTTGCCGCGATAGCTGTTCGGGTTCGTGCGATGCGTTGGACATGAGCAGCAGGTTCCGCCACCCCTCGGTGGAGCCGGCGAGCGATTGAGCATCCGGCACCCACAGCCTCGGACGCTATGTGAGAAGTCGCTGTCCTGCTCGACAGGCCGAAGTCGAACCGACCCAGGTGCCGGGGGTTTCCCCCGGGGCCGATCGGGGGTAAGCTGCCGACGGCACTTCGTACGCGGAGCGGCCGTGGGATGGGGCAACAGGGGAGCGGTCCAGCACGCGCGGGCAGCCGTGGCGGCTTCGTGCTCTCCTGCCTCTCTTCGGTCGCGTCGCTTGACCGGGCCAGGGGATGACAGGGGATGACAGGGGAGACCGAGCAGTCAGAGCAGGAGCTCGCGCAGCAGCTGGCATTCCGCCGTGGGCGCCATCGCGTCCAGCACCCGCGTGAGTGGGAGCGCTCGGCGCGGCTCGGACCCCCGCCATCGGGTGCCGAGGACGACGACGGGCAGGCGGTGACCGCGCTGCGCGACGGATCGGCGCCCGGACGTTGGGGGACGGCCGAAGACGGTGCGGGCCCATGGGCGGCCCAGGCCCCGCCTGCACCGGCGCCCACCGCTGTGTCCTTCCCAGCCGCCCCGCACGCTTCGTCACCGCCCCCACCGCTGCCCGGCTCAGGCTCCCCCGGCGGTGAGGCGGTCGACGCCCCCGGCCCGTCCGGCGACGCCCTTCCGGGCGCCGCCGGCGGGTCGGCAGGCGGCCCCGTCTGGCCTCCCATCGCCCGTGCGCTCGTCTCGACCGGCAAGGTCAGCCCCGAGGACATGGCCCGTGCCCTGCGGGACCACGACGCGGCGGGGGAGTCCCTCACGAGCTTCCTTCTGAGCGAGCGACTCGTCGTCGAAGAGGACCTCGTCCAGGTGATGGCCCGAGAGGTGGGCCTGCCATTTCTCGACCTCACGGAGACACCGCCGGACCCCGAAGCGGCCGAGCTCGTCCCGGTGGCGGTTGCACGACGCCACATGGTCCTGCCGGTCGGGTTCGACGGCGGCCTCCCCGTCGTCGCGATGGCCGACCCGACCGACGTCTTCGCCCTCGACGATCTCCGCAGCATCCTCGGGCGCAACTTCAAGCCGGTGGTGGCCACGCGGGCGCAGATCGAGCTCCACCTCCGGCGCTTCCACGAGCCCGGGAGCGACGTGCAGGCCGCGGCACAGCACGCCGCGGGACGCGCGGTGCCGGACTCGGGCGGCCTGGAGCTCGAGAGACTGCAATCCGTCGTCGAGGACGCGCCGATCGTCCGCTACGTGAACCTCATCATCCTCCAGGCGCTCAACGAGCGCGCGTCGGACATCCACATCGAGCCGACACCGAGGAGGCTCCGGATCCGCTTCCGGATCGACGGCGTCATGCAGGACGCGAGCTCGGCGTCGCCTGCGATCCACGCGTCGGTCATCAGCCGGCTGAAGGTGCTGGGCGAGATGGACATCACCGAGCACCGGGTCCCCCAGGAAGGGCGCGTGTCGGTGACGGTGGGCGACCGCCAGATCGACCTGCGGCTCGCGGTCATCCCCTCGCTCTACGGCGAGGCGTGCGTCATGCGGCTCCTCGACAAGTCCGCGAGCATCCGCCGCCTCTCGGAGCTCGGCTTCTTCCCCGACACGCTCGAGCGGTACGCGCAGGCGTACCACCAGCCCTACGGCGTGATCCTGGTGACCGGGCCGACCGGCGCGGGAAAGACCACCACCCTCTACGCCACCCTCCAAGAGGTGATGTCGAAGGAGAAGTCGGTGGTGACGGTGGAGGACCCGGTCGAGTACCAGATCCCCGGCATCACCCAGGTCCAGATCAACTCGAAGGTGGGGATGCACTTCTCGACCGCGCTGCGCTCGATCCTGCGCGCCGACCCCGACATCGTGCTCGTAGGCGAGATCCGCGACATCGAGACCGCCACCATCGCCATGGAGGCCGCGCTGTCGGGGCACCTCGTGCTCTCGACGCTGCACACGAACACGGCGGCCAGCACGCCGCTCCGCCTCACCGAGATGGGGATCGAGCCGTTCCTGGTGACCTCCGCGGTGAGCGGCGTCCTCACCTTCGAG
>JAKAOD010000458.1 GCA_021823365.1 Actinomycetes bacterium
GTCGTGCAACCAGCGAGCACCACCACCAGGGCGGCCACGACCGCTGCCGTGTGCAGGCGGCGGGAACGCCGAGGGGTCATGCCGAGGACCGAGCGTCCTGCAGTTTGTTCGCGTCCCCGTCCGGGCCCTCGCTCCGAAGGGTGTCCGCCCCGCATCATCATGGAGCCCTTCCCTTCTCAAGCTGCACCCCTACCGCGGTTCAGAGGGACTTTGGCCGTGCTCAGGCCGAGAACTGGTCGGTCCCGAGGTTGAACGTTCCGTGCCCTCCCGGATACGTGAAGGTGACGACGACACCCTGCACCGCCGTGATGGTGAGAGGCCCGGTCGAGCCCGGGAGAAGGAAGATGCCACCGCCCGGAGGCGGGGACTCCTGGAAGGTCGAGTACCAGCTTGCATAGACACGGATCGCGCCCTGCGACGGGGCATCGGGCAACGAACCGGCCCAGACAGCGAGGAGGACCGAGCCGTTTGACGCAAGCGTGGTGTACTGCGTGGTGGCGTCGAAGCTCCCCTGAGGCAAGGGCCCCGATCCACCGCCGCAGCCGATTGCATCGCAGGTCAGGACTTGATTCATGTCTGCCGGAACCGGCGGGGTCGTTGACGGGATCGGGGAGGGCGACGTCGGCAGAAAGGCGGGCGGTACCCTCCGGTGAGTCGTAGTCATGAGCACTTTCTGGCGCAGAAGCCCCTCAGCCTTTGTCATGTGCGCCGCATTCGCTTGAACCACATACAACACCACTGTCGCGATCGCGAGGACCGCCGCTCCTCCCACGATCAGTCCTAGGCGCAGGCGCCTCTGCAGGCTCTTCGACTGGCGTCTCACGGGATCTCACACCCTCTCTCACGGTCTGCCTGGACGCCCCAAACTGGTCCCGGCTTCTCCTGGCTCAGCAGTAGAAGTCTGTAAGCCCGGTGATAGATGATTGCCACGTCGTCACATCATTGAGCATGATCTGATAGTCCTGATCCGGGGTGTCGGGTGCGCAGTTCGAGGTGGGATTCCAGTCACTGGTGACACCCCAGATGACGTACGAGTAGCCGCTACTGTGCGCCCATGAGTCGACTCCCGCCCACTCGCTAGCAAGAGTAGTTGGGCTATCCGTGCCTTCTGAATAGATCTCTGGCCACGGGAGGGCGGGTGGCGTCCCACGGCCGGTGTAAACGGCTCCGGACGCAAGCTCCTGGATCATCTTATGCGGCGGGTGTGACGGCCTCGTCGACCACCTCCTCGGCGTGATGTCGTTCGCCCAGGAGTTCGCGACGCAGATCCTGTAGCTGGCGCAGCGCCTTGGGCGTCATGGTGAGCCCACGCCATCCCTTCGACGCTCGATCGAGCACGGCCCACACGAGCGACAGACACGTCTGCTCGCCCGGCAGCCGTCCGATCACCTTGACCCGCCGGCGCGTCTCGCCGAACGTGCGCTCGATTAACCGGCCAAGGTAGCCGTGTCAAGGCGACCGCGCGGCAGAGGCGGTTTCGTCGAGCCGACGGAGGTGCCCCTCGAGAGCCGCCGCGACGCGGCCGTGGCGATGGACCTCGCTGTCCCAACCACGGCGCTCGGCGTCGTGGGCAAGGGCGCGGACATCGGCGAGTTGACGGCGAAGCATTGGGGCGAACTCAGGGGCGGGGACGAAGTTCTCGCAGGTCTCGCAGACGTTCGCGTAGGGACAGGCCCCCGCGGAGAGGTGGCGAGAGCAGTACCCGGCGGCGAGGCGGGTCTTCAGGAACTCCGAGGCGATCCAGTCGACCTTGGCGGGCACCGGGGGACGCCCAGCCGGGGCCACCGGGAGCGCGCGTCGAACCTTGCCCATGGTCTCGTCGTAGGCGGCCCGCAGGGTCGGCGAGGCGAGCGTCGCGTAGCGCAGCGTCATCTCCGGCGTCACGTGGCCGAGCACGGCCATGAGGGCCTGCAGGCTCATGCCCGCGTTGAGGAGTTCGGTGGCGTAGGTGTGACGGAGCTGGTGAGGAGTGACCCTCAGCGGCTCACCGCCCGCGCCCCGCAGGCCGGCTGCGTCCGCGGCGGCTTGGAGTCCGGCCCGGACCCGCCAGCCCTTGAGCCGGCGGCCACGCTCGGTGAACAGGAAGTCAGTGGGCGTGCCCGTCCTCGGGTGGGGGTGTGGTCGCTGCGGGCCGCGCTGGCTGGTCCACGCGTCCAGGGCTTGGATCGTGTCGGCGTCGAGCGGCACCGAGCGTTCGGTCCCGAGCTTGCCGAGGGGAACCCGGAGCCAGGTCCCGGTCGGCCCGTAGTCCACGACGCAGCCGAGCTCGAGGTCCAGACACTCGCCGAGGCGAAGGCCGGCCCGGCGCAGCAGCAGGATCGCCGAGCGGGCGAACAGATCGTCGAGCTCGCCGGCCGCGGCCATCAGGGCTTGGTCGACGTCGGGGGGAAGGGCCCGAGGCAGTGGCCTCGGCAGGCGGGGCACGTCGGAGGCGAACACCACCCGATGGCGGGGCCGCTCCGCCCACCCCCACAGCGTGATGTCATCGAGGAAGTTGCGAACGGAGAGCACCGCGGCATGCACGGCCGAGGGCGACACCCGCCGGTCTCTGGCCACGCGCCCCCGCCAGGTCCGGGTGCGGTTCCACGCCAGGAACGCCTCGATGTGATGGCGTTCGAGCTCGCGCAGGCTCGTGACCTCGGGGAAGCGCTCGCAGAGGAAGACCCCGAAGGGGATGAGGTCGCCGACGAGGCCCTCGACCGAGGCGTGCGCCAGCACGGCGGACCGGGCCCGCACGTAGCGCAGGATCGCCCGGCGGATCTCGGGCGCGGCGACGACCTCCAGGCGGATCTCCAAGGATGCGCCCCTCGGACCCCGCTTC
>JAKAOD010000025.1 GCA_021823365.1 Actinomycetes bacterium
AAGGAGTCGGTACGGGTCCGGCTCGAGAGCCCCGAGCAGAGCATCTCGTTCACCGAGTTCAGCTACATGCTCATCCAGGCCTACGACTTCCTCCACCTCTTCGACGCCGAAGGTTGCCGGCTGCAGATCGGCGGGAGCGACCAGTGGGGGAACATCACGACCGGCGTGGAACTGATCCGCCGAGCCCGGGGGGAGACGGCGTACGCCCTCACGACCCCGCTCGTGACGCGAGCCGACGGGACAAAGCTCGGCAAGAGCGAGAAGGGGGCGGTGTTCCTCGATGCCGCCAAGACCTCGCCCTACGCCTTCTACCAGTTCTTCTACCGTGCCGAGGACAGCGTCGTCGGGAGCTACCTTCGCTGGTTCTCCTTCCTCGACCACGAGGAGATCCAGGCGCTCGACGAGGCGACGGTCGCTCGCCCGCAGGAGCGTTCGGCTCAGCGTGCGCTGGCGCGTTCGGTCACGGCGCTCGTCCACGGGGAGGAGGAGGTCCGCCGGGTCGAGCGCGCCGCCGAGGCGCTCTACGGGGAGGGGGGCGCCGAGCTCGACGAGGCGACGTTGCGCACGGTCGCCGCCGACGCGCCGGTCTCCGTGCGCCCGCGCTCGGATCTCGACGGCGGGCTCGATCTCGCCGCAGCCCTTGCGAGCTGTGGCTTGTCGCCCTCGCGTTCGGCGGCGCGCACGGCGATCGCCCAGGGCGGAGCCTACGTGAACGGCCACCGCGTGCCCCCCGACGGCGCCCGGCTGACGCGCGACGACCTCATCGGCGGGCGCTACGTGCTGCTGCGGCGCGGGCGGCGCGAGGTGCACCTCCTCGACTTCGCGTGAGGTCGCCGGCGCCCGCGCCGCCCGCGTGGCCCGGACGGCGATGACGGCGATGACGGCGATGACGGCACGACGCGCTGCGGACGCTGCTCGCGCAGGTGCCCGGGCCATCGTGGTCGTCGCCGTGGCGGGGCTCGCCTTCGCAGCCTGCTCCGGCTACAGCGGCAGCCACGCCCACCGGGTCGCCGAGTGGGTGTCGGGATCGAGCCTCGTCACGAACGACGCCACCATCCGGGCCGACGTGCAGGACATCGGCCGGGGCATCGCGGCACGGAAGCTCGGGGCGACCCACACCGCCTGCGACGGGCTCGGAGCGGACTCCGGGACCGCCTACGGGGAGCTGCCGACCCCGGACCAGACGTTGACGACCGCCCTCAACGACGCCTATCTCGACTACACCCGTGCGGCGCAGGACTGCTCCGAGGCGAGCTCGTTCGCCCACGGGGGCTTCGACCGGTACGAGGCGGAGCTGCGCAGGGCGAATGCTGCGCTCGACGCCGCGGACCGGCGGCTCAGGACGCTCGGCGTGCCTGGGCGGTAGGTTACGGGGAGATGACGCCGCACCCCCAGTTGATCGGCCCGTTCCCGCTCGGGATCGATCCGGTCGACTACGACCGGCGCCGGCGGAGGGTGCTGTGGCGGATGCCGACCGGCCTGTACCTGCTCGGCAGCAGGGCAGGAACGCGTCGCAACCTCATGACGTGCAACCTCGCCGTGCAGCTCGCCTCCGAGCCGAAGCTCGTCGGGGTCGCCGTCGAGTCGGGCTCGGTCACGCTCGGCCTCGTGCGAGAAGGCCGGAGCTTCGCCCTCTCGCTGCTCTCGCGGGACGACCGCGCGCTCGTCAGGATCTTCGCCAAGCCCGCGATCGACGATCCCGAGGCCGGGACGCTGAGCGGCGTCGCCTGCCTCGACGCGCCGGCGACCGGCTGTCCGACTCCGGCAGGAGCGGCCGCCGTCCTCGACTGCCGCCTCGAGCGCGAGGTCGAGCTCGGCTCCCATTCGCTCCTCGTCGGCGAGGTGCTCGATGCCGTCTTCGGCGAGAAGGGCGAGGAGGTCGAGGTGCTGCGAAGCGAGGACACCCGCATGAACTACGGCGGCTGAGGTGGCGGCCCGACGCGTCCGGGAGCCGGTGGAGCGGGGTACGCCCGACTACCGGGTCGTCGACGACGCCGGGGCGCTCGATGCCCTCGTGGACGAGCTCCTCGGCGCGCCGGCCTACGCCCTCGACACCGAGTTCCACCGCGAACGGACCTACTACCCCCGCCTCGCCCTGTTCCAGGTCGCCTGGGTGGGGGGGATCGCACTCGTCGACCCCCTCGCGGTCGACGTGGCGCCGCTCGCCGCCGTGCTCGCCGGGGACGGGCTCGCGGTGATCCACGCCGCCGACCAGGATCTCGAGGTGCTGGATCGGGCGTGCGGCCGAGGGCCGGCGCGCCTTTGCGACACCCAGCTCGCCGCGGGATTCCTCGGGCTGAGCAGCCCGTCGCTCTCCAACCTCGCCGACCGGATCCTCGGCATACGCCTCGAGAAGGGCGACCAGCTCACCGACTGGACCCGTCGGCCGCTCACCGAGGCGCAACGGCGCTACGCGGCAGACGACGTGCGGTTCCTCCTCGAGCTCGAACGCGCGATCGCGGCGCGGCTCGAGACGCTCGGCCGGCAGGCGTGGTCGGAGGAGGAGTGCGCCCTCCTTCTCGGTAGGGCGCGGTCGCCCGTGGTGCCTGAGGAGGCGTGGTGGAGGCTCCGCCATGCTCGGCAGCTGCACGGACGGGCCCGGGCCGTCGCCCAGTGCGTCGCCGCCTGGAGGGAACGGCGGGCGCAGGCGCTCGACCAGCCGACGCGCTACGTGCTGTCGGACCTGGCGCTTGTCGCCATCGCCCACCACCCGCTGACCTCGCGGTCGGACCTCGACCACGTGCGCAACCTCGATCCGCGTCAGCTCGGCCCGAGCGTGGTGTCCGAGCTGCTCGAGGCGGTCGCCGAGGGGGTCGCGCTCCCGGCGTCGAAGGTCCGCAACCCGCCGGCCGCGCATGGCGAGCCGGTGGCGCGCGCCGCCGCCGCCCTCGCAGGCGCGTGGCTCGGTGAGGAGGCGCACCGGCTGGAGATCGACTCGTCGCTGCTCGCCACCCGGGCCGACGTCGCGGCGTTCTTCCAGGACGAGCCGGGGGGACGGCTCGTGCATTCGTGGCGCGCCGATCTGGTCGGAGAGCAGCTGCGCCGCCTTGCCGCAGGCGATGCGGCGCTGGCGCTCGAGGGAGGGGAGTCGCTCGTGCTCGAGGAGCGGTCCCGGCGCCCCTACCCCGCGGGCTCGCCTGCTGCTGCCGGCTCGCCGCCTGCTCCTGCTCCCGGTGCTGCGCCCGTGCCCTGAGGCGTCGCCTGCTGGCCGGGCGGGCGGAGGTCGACCGTGAGGACGAGGATCCCGTCCTCGAGGCTCGCCTCGGCGTCGCCGAGCATTGCGAAGTCCGTGTAGTCGAGCTGCATCTGCTCGAGGATCCGCTGGCGCTCGGCGCCCTCGACCGGCGGGAGGCCGCGCCGGCGCACGGCGGCCGCCCGCTCCCTGAACCTGGCGACCATCGCCGTGGGATCGAACTCGGCGGCCACGGCTCCAACCTAACCGGGAGGAAAGCGCGCGGTCCGACCGGGTGCGCTTGCATGCCCGCGCCGCCCCTCCCCCGGCGCCGCCCGAGGCGACGCGGCCCGCTCCGTCGTCGCTGCCGCCCGGGGCGGCACCGGGAGTATGCTGCAAGTTAGGCACCAGGGTCCTGACATCGGTCCGGCCGCTGGGCTTCGAGCTGCGTAGCGCGCACGGTCCGGCCGCCTCCGCCAGACGGTGACCGGCACGCTCGCACGTAAGCGGGGAGCTGCTCGTGAAGAAGGGACGCCATCGACGCTTCGAGGAGGCGCGCAGCCTGAAGCGCGCCGTCGAGGTCGTAGCGGAGCCGTGCCCCGAGTGCGGGGCCGACCCCGAGGACGACCACGCGAGCTGGTGCATGTACGAGGCAGACGAGCTGGACGAGCCCCTCGACGGCGCCGAGCCGCCCAGGTAATCGCGCGTCGGACGGCCCGGTCGGCCCCGGGGGGCGGACCATGCACGCGACCTGAGCCGGGAACCATCCGTCCACGACCTGGGGCGTGGCCGGCGCGAAGACGGTCCTCAGCCTCCGCGACCGCGGACCACCTGCCGGGGTCCGGCATGACCTGGCCGGACATCCAGCGCGCGGAGCAGGCGGGTCCTTCCTCACCCGCCTTGGTGCCGAGCGCGACGCCAGCCCTCACACCATCGACTCCTATCGCCACGCCTTCCAGCTGCTGCTTGCCTACGCCACGGCGAGCACCGGCAAGGCGCCTTCCCGCCTCGACACGCGGATCTCGACGCCGGGCTCATCAGCGCCTTCCTGGACCACCTCGAGTCCGAGCGGGGCAACACCGTCGGCACCCGCGACACGCGCCTGGCGGCCATCCATGCCGATCCCACCCTCAAAAAGAGCGGTGGACCTGCCGTTAAGGGACGCAACCGCGCGGGGCGCGCAATTTTCGGGTCCCGCACGCCCACCTCGGCCAAACGGAGGCAGCTCGACGGAGGCAATGTCCCATGCAACCTCTGCTGTCGAAGAAGCCCGGGAGGCGCGGCCAATCCGAGCGGCACTTCCCCGAGAGCCGTCCGCTGCGGTACCGGCTGGCCGGCGGGGTGCTGGCCGTCGCCATGGTCGCAGCAGTGGTGGGCGCCGCCGTCCCAGCCAGCTCTGCTGCCGCGGCCGGCCGACGTGCTACTGCTAAGGGGCCACTTGACTCCGGGACAGACGTCCGGAGATTCGCTGCCACTACAACCAGTACCCTGCTATCGCGACCGGTGGTCAACTGGCTTCTCGTATGGAACGGCTTGTCAAGTCCCCGCAACGACGTTCGTTGCACGGGTTTCGGGGCGCGACGGACCACAGGTCCGTCGCATGGGTTGCTCTTGAGCAGGCGACGGGGTGGCGGCTGCTACGCCATCCTCGGTGGGCCCCCGGCCGTGGTGGCGGCGGCCTGGCTCCGAGGTCTGCGTGTGCTGCCGGGGTGGATTGGCTCGGCCAGTCGCCGCCAATCTCGTATTCGCGGGCCGAAGCCGCGCATGTCTGCAATCCGCAGGACGGTGCCCCAGACTTGGAACGCTTGTGCTCATAGATGAGCCATCGCAAAGAAGCAACGGGGGGCTTTCCTGCCACGGCGGCGCCCCGGCGGCACACGGAGAGCTCGGTCACCGGCGACCGAGGCCGTCGACCGATGGGACAGGTGGTGAGGCGCTCATCCCACCATCTCGGCGTGGAGGTGGCCGACGAGCCGACGGGCGATCGCCGCCACGACGACGCCGCGCACCGACTTGCGGGCGTCGAGGGAGCGGAAGCGTCGACACAGGTCGACCTGCGCCGCCCAGGCCCGGGCCAGGGTGTCGGGCGCCACACCCTCCTGGCGGTGCTTGAGGCTCGGCCCGAGGCTCGGGCCGAAGCGGTACGCCCAGGCGGACTCCACGAGCTGGCGGCGCAGATGGACGTTGCCGGCGTGGGTGAGCCCCCGCGCCTCACGCTTGCTCCCGAGGAGTACTCCGAGGGCACGAGCCCGCAGAAGGCCCCGGCGTCCTCCTTGTCGGCGAAGCGCCGCCAGTCGCAGACCTCGGCCTGGAGCACGAGGGCGCCGATGCGCTCCACTCCCCGGTAGGCAGACAGGCGTCGGATCGAGGCTGCATAGGGCTCGGCCTCGACATAGCACGCGAGGTCGGCCTCGATCGCGTCGAGCTCAGCCTCCCGGCACCCAACCGTCGCCTTGTAGGCCTTGAACGTCGCCTCCGCGGCCGGCTCGTCGAAGCGCTGGGCGCCGAGCCACTGACGGTGCTTGAGCGTCCAGGTCGACCCGCCGCGCCAGATCCGCCCGTGGCGGATGAGGAAGTGCCCGATGCGGTTCTTCGCTCTCGTGAGGTCCTCGGTGGCGTCGCCTCGCGCCCGGCACAGGTCGCGCACCGCCTCCTCGGCCCTCGAGGGCACCCGGATCGCGACGAGCTCCCCGGCGCGCAGCTGGCGCACCAGGCGACGAGCGTCGCGCAGGTCCGTCTTCACCCGATCCCCGGGCGCGGTCGGGATGAGCGACGGGGCGATCACCTCGCAGGACCACCTGAGCGAGGTGAGCAGCCGGTGCAGCTCGTAGCCGCCCGGCCCCGCCTCGTAGCAGCTCCGCACCTTCCTCGGCTCGGCGAACCCCTTCACGAAGCGCCGGATCGAGGTCTCATCGTTGAAGACCCGCTCGATCGCCGGCGAATCCGAGCCAGGGTGCAAGATCCCCGCGACGAGCACATCCTTGCTCGTGTCGAACGCGACGTGGACAAGATCCCTCGAAGGGTCCATTCTGGGCATGGTCGGCTCCTCACAACGCAGCGTGTGGCTCCTCCAGCAGGACAACCACGTCCTAATCGTGCTGCTAGAGGAGCCGGCCGTTCCATGCTGACTTGGTAGTAGCCCGGCGAGCCAGCAGTCGGGCTACTGGCTCTCGGGGGAGGTGACTGACAGGGACGGATCGGCGTTCAACGGCTACAGCGCCACGGTCTCGCTGAACCAGGGTGGCCGGCTGGTCGTCAGCAAAGACCTCGTCAACCCGGACCTCGTGACCACCGCGCCGAGCGGCGGGGGGCCGGCGCTCGGAGTCCCCTTCCCTCACTTCGCGCTCGGGGGTTACGACGACGTCATGGACAAGGTGGTGGCCAGCGCAGCCAACCTGGCGAAGCTGGCCTGGGACGCCCTCTTCGGCAACAGCAAGAACCTGGTGAGCCCGCCCCACCACGTCGTGGCTGGCATGGGGTTCGGCTATTACTACAAGCTGCTGGCGGGCTACTTGCACGAGTACGACCACTCCTCCAGCTCATGCGTGCCGCAGGGGTTCTTCACCGCCTGGGGCAAGGTCTTCGACCTGAACACCGCCCAGAGCAACGCCTACGAGGCGTGGCAGAAGGACTACGACAAGCTCGAGAAGGACATGACGAAGCTGCAAGGCCAGCTCCTTGTCGAGATAAAGGACCTCATCGTCGCATCCAGCATGCTCACCATCCAGCTGATGACGGGCGAGGCCGAGCTTGCCGAAGGGGAGGAGGCGGCGGTCGTCCTGAAGGTCGCGCTGGGGGCGAACGCCGTGAAAGCCCTCGTCGCGGCGATGAGCGAGGTCTCCTCGTCGGAGAAGGTGATCACCGACTACATGAACGGCTTCGCCTCGGGGCGGCTCACCTGGGACCAGTTCGCGGGCGACATCGTCTCCTGGGCCCACAACATGACGAGCGTCTACACCTCGGGCATGAAGATCCTGCAACTGCTGGGCAAGGTCGCTGCGGGGGACGCCCCGGAGTTCCCGGCCCTCAAGGTCATCTCCAAGTGGAACGGGATCTTCGGTGTCGTGCAGCAGACCGCCAAGATAATCGCCTCGCTCGTCAGTGTCGGCAGCCAGATCTTCGACCTGGTCCCGTCCATAAAGCAAGCCCACCAGCTGTACGTGGCGGCGTGGGACAAGTTCCTCGCCAGCTGGCATGACTTCCTGGGGAGCTACGGCACGTGGCTGGGCAGCGGCCCGTTCCACAATTGCAGGTCCAACAAGGGCGACCTGGTGCCCCCGCCGCAGGACTTCCCGTCCCCCGTCCTGATGACCAAGCCGTCGTGTGATTGGAACGACACCGGTTCGGGTGGGGGGAGTACTCTGCTTGTCCAGCGCCGGGCCCGCCACCGGCGGCAGAACGCTACCCCAGGAGCGCTAGCACTAGTTGGGCCAGGATAACGACGTCTCCTGGCGGGCTGATCCACGTGGGGGACATCTACAGGGTCACCTGGAGCATCCCTAACAACACGATCCTCAACCCGCAAATCTTTCCGGATGGCGCCTGGAAGAACCGGCAGTCGTTCTGCCAAAGCGGCGGGTGGCTCTGGCAGTACCAGGGCTTTCCGTCGCACGTCGTGTGCACGTACCGTGCGATCTCGCCGTCGTACCAGTACGACGTCCCGCCAGACCCGCCCCGCGCGCCGGACAACAGCACGGTATACGGCAGCCCGGCCTACACGTATTTCGTTTGGGGTTGGTCGGAGTTTCAGTACGACCAGCCGAATGGCATTAACGACCCGTCGGCTTGGTACAAGAGCGGGTCGTCCGGCATACTGCCCAAGAAAGGCCCGTACCTCGTCGTGGACGTGGAGACGCGCCGGGACGAGCCCATACCCGGCGTCGCCGTGACGAGCCCATACCCGGCGTCGCCGTGACGAGCCCATACCCGGCGTCGCCGTGACGGTCCTCGGGGACACCACCGACCGCGAGACCTACACGGGGTTTACGGGTTTTGACGGCCTGTGGTACTCGCCCCAGCTGAAACGGGGCGCGGTGTACACCGTCTATGCCGGCCACGGGACGGGCCACAGCTACAGCACGGACTGCAAGTACGGGGTGGCGTGGCCGCCGGGGACTTCGCGCCTGGGCTTCACAAATGGCATCTCCTGCACGAACATGGCCAATGTCTTCGACCAGGTCGCCGGCACGATCGACTTCTACCCCGCCGCTTTCGTGCCGTCATCGGCCGCCAGCACCACCACCGGGGCCGCTGCCCGGCTGGCCACGGCGTCGCGACCGTCGACGGGCTTCGTCGCCCGAGCACCGGCCCTTGCAGCCGACTTGCGGCTCCGCGAGCACGTGCTTGCCGGCAGTCCCGCCCGTCGCGCCCGTGCTGGTGGGCGTGGTGCCCCGTCCCGGCGCCAGCGGCGATACGTCGCGGGAGGTGGTGTTGGTGGAGCACCTGGCAGCCTTTCACCCTTGCGGGCATGAGGGCCGCGCGGCCCAGCACCGCGGCGGTCGCCCTGACCGGGATGCTCCCGCGAGGTGGGCGGCCGCAAGCCGACCGATCACCGCGAGTCGGTGCCGGCAGCGGCGCGGCGCTGGCCGCGCCGTCGCAGCGCCGGGTGCGGGAGCGGCGTTCGTCGGCCTGACCGTGCCGCGAGGTGGGCCGCGAGGAGGGTGTAGGGACGCTCCCCGACGAGGGCGGCGAGCTCGGGGGCGAGCGCGAGGTAGACGGGCTTCGCGCCGGCGAAGGCTTCGGGCGCCTCGGTGCACCACCACGCGAACTCCTCGCCGGCGCCGCCCCAGTGCCTCCGCTCCCACTGGGTCACCGTCGAGGTGACGTGGCCGGTGGCGGCGTCGGTCGTGTCCTCCCGTCGCAAGGGCAGCTGCCAGCAGACGTCGGGCTTCAGCCCCATCGGGGTGATCCCGCGTGCGATCGCGGCGCGGTGCAGCGCGCAGCCCGCGCCCCCGTCGAACCCGGGCCGGTTCAAGAAGATGCACGCGCCATCCACGATTCGCGTCGCCAGCCCGCCGCGCCGCCGCCTGAACGGGCCCGCGGCGGCAGCCCGGGGCCGGTGCTGCCACTCGGCGTCGGAAAGGGTCCCCGCGGCGCGCTCGACCCTCGCGGCGTCCTCGGGGCCACTCAGGTGCGCGCCGTACGAGCAGCATCCCTCCTCCCGCTCCGGCGCCGGCGCGGTGAGCACGCCCTGGCAGCTCGAGCCGTAGACGCAGGACCAGCGGCTTGTGAGGAACGTGAGGTCGAACAGCCAGGTCCGGTCCTCGTCGGGATCCTCGAAGCTCGCCCATTCGTGGGCATCGGCGGGCGGCTTCACGAAGAGCAGCCTCGCACGGGCGCGCGCTCACGGCCGCCGCCCACCCCGATGCGGGCGACCTGGCCCGCCGTGGGCTCGGCGCAGCAGAACCACGCCTCGCTGAGGTGCGGCCGCGCACCCGGCACCGCCCGCGAGCGGGCGTCAGGCTCGGGAGCCCCTGGGTCGCGGCGTCCCAGCACCGCGACGGCGACCTCGCGCACCCGCGTGTACGTCGCCGCGGCGGGCTCGTCCTGTCCGGCTGCCAGCTCCGCGAGCGCCGCGATCTCGCGCTGGAGCCCGTCGAGCCTCGGGTCGGCCGACGACCAGGTCCAGCCGAGCGCGTCGGGGTCGTAGCCGCCGAGCGAGGCGGAAAGGACGGGATCCGGGTCCTCGAGGAGGAGCGAGCCCGGTGGGAGAAGGAGCCGGATGCCGTACTGGACGGCGTCGACGCTCTCGACCAGATCGTGGGCCGCGACGAAGTCGAGGATCGCGACGATGTCCTCGGCTTCCGTCCACGGGGTGAAGGGCAGGAACGAGGGGCGCGGCTCGATCCCCGCCTCCCGGAGGAGGCGGACCGCCTCGGCGGCATCCTCGGCGGTGTGGCCCTTTGCGAGGCGCTCGAGCACGACCGCGCTCGTCGACTCGAACGCCGACACGACGAAGAGGCACCCGGCGGCGCCCAACTCCTCGATGACGGTGCGGTGGCGGAGCACGTGGCTCACCTTCACGGTCGCGTCGAAGGTGAGCCCCGGATGACGGTTGTGCAGCGCCGCGACGAGGCGGCTCGCGTGGGCAGGCCGGTTGAGGAAGTCGGGGTCGGCGAAATGGACGTGCCCGGCGCCCGCCTCGACCAGCTGGTCGACGTCGGCGAGGACGGCCTCGACCGCCACGGCGCGCGTCCTGCCCCCGTAGACGGCGGGGACGGGGCAGTGCCGGCAGCGGTGCGAGCAGCCCCGGCTCGCCTCGACGGAGCCGACGAGCCGCGCTGCGCCCGACCCGAGCAGGCGCGTGTAGCGCTCGAGCGGCGGCAGGACGCGGCGGTCCGGCACCTCGGCCGGCGCGAAGGGCGCGACCGCACCGCTCGCGCTGCCCGCCCGGCGGCGCGGCCGGCCCATCTCCACGCGGACCGCCGGCCCAGAACGGCCTGCGGCTGCGGGTGCGAGCCCGTCACCTTCCGGCCGGCCGGGAGCCCCTTCGGCTCCAGCGCGGGACCCGCCTCGGGGGAGCCCGTCGAGCCCGGCGGCCCATACGAGCAGGGCACCGCCTGCTTCGCCGGCAACGGCGAGGTCTCCGGCACGAAGCTGCGGGGCTCCTGCCGGTGCGTACAGGCCGTGGAGCGCGACGGGGATCTCCGGGCGCCTCTCCCGGACGGCCGCGAGCGCCGTGAGCGTGAGGCGAAGCGCCGTGTGCATCGGGACCGAGCAGACGACGCCGTCCGCCCAGTCGATCTCGGCGGGCTCGAGCGGCTCGACGGCGAGGTCGCGCGCTCGCAGATCGTGCCCCTCCCCGCCGAGAAGCGCGGCCGGACCGGCCACGCCGAGGGGCTGGTGGCCGAGCTCGTAGGTCGACAGCAGGAGGAGCCGGCTCACGAGATCTTGATGACGAGCTCGGCGTGGGCTCTGCGCAAGGCCCTCTCGACCTCCGACGGCGTCGGGGCCCGGGCGAAGAGGAAGCCGAGGTACCTGTCGCCCTCGGGCAGGGCGCGGATCACCCTCCCGACCGGTGCGGTGATCTCGACGCCGGTGACGAAGTCGACCTCGCGGGCGCGATCAGCCCCTTCGAGCGCGTCGAGCGTCCCCGAACGCGGCACCGGGATCATCATCACGCCGGCCGCGGCGCGCTCCCGCGTGGAGTCGAGCGTCCGGCCGAGCGCGCCGGCGAGGACGATCTCCTCGAGCGAGGCGCCGGTCGCGAACCTCAGCGCCTTCGAGCACTTGCCGCCGATCGTGCGCGCCGCCACCTCGAGGACGACGGGCCGGCGTGCTCCGGCCGGTCGTGCTCCGGCCGGTCGTACCTCGTCGGGGCGCATCTCGGTCGCGGGGGCGCCGGCGAGGCGAGCTTCGGCGTGCACCGGGCCGTGGACGATCCCGAGCGCCCCGGCCGCGCGCGCGACGGCGTCGGCGGCGGCCGCCAGGTCGGCGCCGGGATGGCGGGACGGCGTGACGTAGATCGTCTCCTCGAAGTACGGGCCCTCGAGTGGATCGGGCTTGTCGAAGACGGCGAGGACCTCGAGCCGTCCCTCGCGCACGATCGCCTCGACCGCCACCTCCGCGCCCGCGACGTACGCCTCGACAAGGAGCGGCACCTCGGGCGGCTCGCCGGTCTCGTCGAGGACAGCCCGGACCCGCGCCGCGGCCGCCTCGGCCGACGCGGCGTCGTCCGCCCTGACGACGCCGCGGCTTCCCGAGAGCGAGACCGGCTTCACCACGACGGGGAAGCCGAGCTCCTCCGCGGCCGCGGCGACCGCTTCTGCCTCGCCGGCGCGGTCGCCCGGACGTCCGGAGACGGCGCGCCAGGCCGGCTGGGGCACGCCGGCGGCACCGAGCAGGCGGCGCGCCGCAGCCTTGTCGCGTGTCGCCGCGACGGCAGCCGGAGGGCTGTGGGGGAGGCCGAGCCGATCGCAGGCGATCGCGGCGGCGAGCCCGCCCTGGTCGTCGACGGCGAGGACGGCGTCGAGCGGTAGCCGGGCGGCGAGCTCCACGATGCGCCCGGCGGCCTCCTCCGGCCGGGAGAGGTCGACCTCGAGGAAGCGGTCGCCCATCAGGCCTCCGAGCGCCTGGGGGGCGTCGGACGCCGTGACGACCTCTACGCCGAGCCGGCGGGCGGCGGAGAGGAACTCCGGGGCGCGGTACGTCGACGTCGGCAGGACGAGAAGCGCGCGGGCCATGCGACCATCATTGCGCCGCCGGCGCGCCGGTCGTCGCGGCGGAGCGGCGCACCTACGATGGTCGGGTGACGACGAACACCCCGTCCGGCCCCGCCGGGGGAGCGCTTCCGGTCCTCAGGGTCACGGACGCGGCTCGTGAGCTCGTCCTCTTGGCGCGCGACGGCGAGCCCGACGGCGAGGGCCTCGCCCTCTACCTCGAGGTCAGCGGCGCGTACGGCGGCGCCTGGACCTACGACATGTGGTTCGGCTCGCTCGCCGACGCCGCTCCGGGCGACGCCGTCGAGCACCACGACGGCCTGGCGATCGTCGTGCCGTCCGCGAGCGTCCCGAAGGTCGCCGGCGCGACGCTCGACGTGGGCGGGCAATCCGGTGCCGAGAACGGCGAGGGCGGTGGCCTCGTCATCCTCAACCCGAACGCCGCGCCGCAGGAGCGGGCTGCGCCCGCCCCGCCCCTGCTCCCGGAGGGGGCGGACCTCGACGGGCCGCTCGCCCGGCGGGTCGTCGCGGTGCTCGACGAGGTGATCAACCCCCAGATCGCCGCCCACGGCGGCTACGCGGAGCTCGTCGGGGTCGCCGGCACGACGGCCTTCCTCCGCCTCGGCGGAGGCTGCCAGGGCTGCGGGCTCGCCCAGGTCACCCTCAGCCAGGGCATCGTCGTCGCGATCCAGGACGCCGTGCCTGAGATCGACGACGTCGTCGACATCACCGCCCACGAGGCGGGCACGGACCCGTACTACGCCGCCTCCAAGAAGTGAAGTGAGGCGCGGCGCGCCGGTAGATTGCCGGCGTGCTCCACTACCTCACGGCCGGCGAATCCCACGGCCGCGCGCTCGTCGTCGTCGTCGAAGGGCTCCCGGCCGGGCTCCGGGTCGAGACGGAGGAGATCGCCGGGGAGCTGGCCCGGCGCCGCCTCGGCTACGGCCGCGGTCCGAGGATGCGCTTCGAGCGCGACGAGGTCACCCTGATCGGCGGGGTGCGCCACGGGCGGACGCTCGGCTCGCCGGTCGCGATCGAGATCGCCAACACGCAG
>JAKAOD010000459.1 GCA_021823365.1 Actinomycetes bacterium
TAGACGAAGCCGGCGCAGGCGGCGTTGAGGTCGAAGGCGGTTCCGGAGCAGCCGAGCGTGTCGTGGACCGCCGCCGACGTCGCCGGGGCGGCGCGATCCGGCGTCGTCGTCGCCAGCACGAGCAGGTCGATGCCGGCGCCGTCGATCCCGGCGCACTTCAGCGCCGCCCAGCCGGCCTTGATCGCGAGCTCTCCCGTCGTGCCCCCCATGCGCCGCTCGCGGATGCCCGTCCTCGTGACGATCCACTCGTCGGTCGTGTCGAGACGCGCCTCGAACTCGGCGTTCGTGACGACGCGCTCTGGGAGCGCCTCCCCCCATCCGGTGATCGCCGAGCCCATCAGCGCTGCCGGCTCGCCGCAGCACCCCGCCGGCTCACCGCCGGGCCACGCTCCTCGTCCCGCTGCTCCCGGACGGCGCGGCGGGTGCCGGTCGCCGCAGGCCGCCCTGCATCCGCCGCTCCCGCCGTCTCGCCTTCGGCCCGCAGCCACGCGACCGGCTGGCCGGCGACGACGCGCTCGCCGGGGAGGACGAGCACGCCTTCCAGGCTCCCCGCGAAGGCCGAGCGGATCTCGGCCGCGCCGGCCCATCCGATGAGGTCGCCGACGCCGACCCGGATCGGCTCCGTCGGGCGCGCCGCACGCCGCGAGAGGCTCGGCAGCGCCGGCGCGCAGTCTGGGGCGGGGCTGAACGGACCGGTTGCCGGCGAGACGACGAGCCGCTCGGTCATGGTGTAGCGCTCACGGACCCGGCTTGCCGCCGCGGCGGGGGCGGCGAGCCGCTCGACGAGCTGCTCGAGCTCCTCAGGCGTCGCGACCGAGACCGCGAGCGTGCCCTCACGCGGCAGCACGCGCTTCGCGAGGCCGGTGAGCACGCCGCCGGGCCCGAGCTCGACGAAGGTGCGTGCGCCCGTGCCGTAGAGGGCCTCCAGGGTCTGATGCCAGCGCACGGGGCTGCAGAGCTGCGCCGAGAGCAGGCTCGGCCACTCGGCCGGGTCGAGGTGGGTCCGGGCGTCGACGTTGGCGACCACCGCCGGCGCTGGCTCGCGGAAGGTCGCACCGGCGAGCGCCTTGCGCAGCCGGTCGCGGGCGGGCGCCATGTACGGCGTGTGGAATGCCCCGCCGACGGGGATCGCGACGAGACGCTTGGCGCCGAGGCCGCGCGCGACGTCGCCGGCGCGCTCGATCCCCTCGGGCGAGCCGGCGATCACGACCTGGCCGGGGGCGTTGTAGTTGGCGACCCAGACGTCGGACTCGGCCCTCATGCAGGCCGCCTCGACCCCGTCGTCGGCGAGGCCGAGCACCGCGGTCATCGTCCCGCGTGCCTGCTCCGCGGCGTCCTGCATCGCCGCGCCGCGCTCGGCGACCAGGCGGAGGCCCTCCTCGTAGCCGAGCGCCCCCGTGGCGACGAGCGCCGTGTACTCGCCCAGGCTGTGGCCGGCCGCGGCCTGCGGCTCGAGTCCGACACGCTCGGCCGCGTCGAGCACGACGAGGCTCTGCACGAACGTCGCGAGCTGGGCGTTCGCCGTCTCTGTGAGCGTGTCCTGATCAGCGTCGAGGAGGAGCGAGCCGACGTCGGCGTCGAGGACCTCGCTCGCGTGCTCGACGAGCTCCCAGGAGGGATGCCGCGCCCAGGCGGCGCCCATCTGCGGCCTCTGGGATCCCTGACCTGGAAAGGTGAACGCAAGCAACCGACTCGCTCCCTTCGGACGAAGGTTTCGACCTGCCGGCCGGGCACGGGGTTACGCTGCGGCGGTCCTCACGGCGCGGGGCCGCTGACCGGGAACGGTAGTTGATGATCGGCACGGGACGCAGGGTCGGTCGCGCCGGCGGCTCGGCCGCAGGGCGCGGCGAGGCGAGACGGGTCGCCGCGCGGCGCGCGCGGGCGGGCAGGGTCGCTCTCGGCCGGACGGCGGAGGTGGCGCGCGTCGTCGCGCGCCACGGCGCGCGGCTCGCCCGCCGCCGCCTCGCCGGAGGGTGGCGGGGGGCGGCTCGCGAGGTGCGCGAGACGCTCGGCGACCTCGGACCGACCTTCGTCAAGCTCGGCCAGGTCCTCTCGACGCGCCCTGACCTCGTGCCGCCGGTGATCGAGTCCGAGCTCGCCGCGTTGCAGGACTCGGCGACGCCCGTGCCGGCCGACGCCGTGCGCCGGGCGCTGCGCCGGGAGCTCGGGCGCGACCCCGGCGCCGTCTTCGCCGAGTTCGACGCGATGCCGATTGCCTCCGCCTCGATCGGCCAGGTGCACGGCGCACGGCTGGTCGACGGCCAGGAGGTGGTCGTGAAGCTGCGCCGGCCCGGCGTCGCCGCCGTCGTCGAGCAGGACCTCGTCGTGCTCGCCCTCGGCGCCTCGCTCGTCGGCCAGATTCCCGGGCCGCTCCGGCGCGTCGACGTCGTCGGGTTCGTCGAGCAGTTCGCCGAGACGATCCGCGGCGAGCTCGACTACGTCGCCGAGGGGCGCAACGCCGAGCGCGTCCGGCGCGACCTCGCCGACCTCCCGGTCCACGTCCCCGCGGTCGTCTGGAAGGCGACGACGCACGGTGTGCTCACGCTCGAGCGGATCCGGGGCACGAAGATCGACGACCTCGACGAGCTCGACCGGGCGGGCGCCGACCGCCCGGCGCTCGCGAGGACGCTCGCCCAGGTCTACCTGACGATGGTCTTCGCCCACGGTTTCTTCCACGCCGACCCACATCCCGGCAACTTCTTCGTCGAGCCCGGCGGCCGGCTCGCGATGGTGGACTTCGGGATGGTCGGGACGGTGCCGAGCGAGGT
>JAKAOD010000026.1 GCA_021823365.1 Actinomycetes bacterium
CTCAACCTCACGGCCGGCGAAGGCGAGGTGTCGAGCGGGCAGCCCGTCCATGCCGCGGACGGCCCGGTCGGCCACGTCTACGGCCTGGTCGTCGGCCCCGGTGGACAGGTGTCCCACGTCCTTCTCGGCGAGGGGCACCTGTGGGGAAAGAAAGAGGTCGCCATCCCGATCGGCGCGGTGAAGCTCGTCGTCGACGACGGCGTCTACCTGACGCTGACGAAGAAGGAGGTCGGCGACCTGCCCCCCGTCGACCTCGAGCGCCTCGCCTGAGCCCGCCGGTCGTCCTCGGAGGCGAGAGCCCGCCGGCCGGAGCGCCGGCGCCAGCTCCGAAGGCCCCGGACGAGGACGACCCGCGACCTGCGCGGCCCGGACCGCGGCTACCGTCCCGGCGCAAAGAGAGGACCTATGCCGCTCTTTCTCGTCAGGCTGCTGACCATCGGACCTCGTCGGCACGCCCTCGTGCTGATCGGCGCTGCGATCTTCTTCATCGTCGCCGGTGGCGCGGCGTTCGCCGAGACGCAGCACCTGCCGGTGACGACGGGCTGGTACTGGGCGATCACCACGGCGACGACCGTAGGTTATGGAGACGTGACCCCGAGGAACGCCTCGGGACGGATCGTCGCTTCACTCGTCATGCTGACGACGATCCCGTTGCTCGCAGGGGCGTTCGCCGTCATCACGGGGTCGGCGGTGACGAGAGGAGTGAGAAGGCTCTTGGACATCGGAGCGAGGTTCCCGGAAGGTTCGTACGTCCTCGTCCTCGGGATGCATCCCGCGATCCCGATCGTGCTGAAGGAGCTCGAGCACGCGGGTGACGCCGTCGTCCTCGTCGCGGACGTCGACCCGTCCACCGTGCCGCACCAGGTCCACCTGATCAAGGGAGACCCCACCTCCGAGAGCGTCCTGGCTCGCGGGCGCCCCGAAGGGGCGTCGAGGGTCCTCATCGCCGCAGAGAGCGACGGGGACGTCCTCGTCACCGCAGTGATGGTGCGCCAGGAGGCGCCGGCCGTGCCCGTCACCGCGCTGGTGAGCTCGAGCCGTCTCATCCCGGCGCTGAAGGACCTGGGGGTCCTCCAGGTCCTCTCCCCCGACGACCTCACGGGGCACACCGTCGCGAAGGGGCTCGAGGCTCCGCACGCCGGCGAGGTGCTCATGCACCTCGTCCGCAGCGACGGGCACCGGCTGGTCGAGCACGAGGTCGAGGCCGATGAGCCGCCCCGATTGCTCAGCACGGTGCGCGAGTCCCGACGCGAGCTGGTCCTCGGGGTGGTACGCGGCTCGTTCGTGTCCCTCGGCGTCGCCGACGACCCGGAGGTGCGCCCTGGCGATCTCCTCCTCCTCGTCGAGCCCAACGGCCACCGTGGGCGACCGCACCACGGCGAGCGGACGACACCCGACGCGCGAGACGGCGCCAGGTTGGGCGACGGCGGGATCAGGCCTTCTTCGTCTCCCAGAAGATCTTTGTGATCTCGGCGATCTGGTCGAGCAGGCGCTGGCCGACCGCGACGTCGGTCGTCTTCTTGGACTCGCCGGCGGTCTTGGTCGCCGCCCAGAAGAGCTCGTGGAGCTGCGGGTACTTCTCGAGGTGCTCGGGCTTGAAGTAGTCGGTCCACAGCACCCACAGGTGGTGCTTCACCAGCTCGGCTCTCTGCTCCTTGATCTGGATCGCGCGCTCTTTGAACTGCTCGTCGCTGGACGCGTTGAACTTCTCCTGGATCGACTTGACCGACTCTGCCTCGATGCGTGCCTGCGCGGGGTCGTAGACCCCGCAAGGAAGGTCGCAGTGCGCGTGGGCGACGGCAGGAGGCCGGATCCGGTCGACGGCGGTGAGCATTCGGTCGAGCATGCGCATGGGGGCTCCTTTTCGTCCGGCACGGGGGTGGCCTGTCGTGCACAGTGGGGGGATGTCCGTTGCGTGCAGACTATCGAGCCGGCCCCGTGGCCGGCGCAGCGGCCGCCGCCGAGGGGACGAGCGGCGGCGGGGCGACGGCGTGGCGTGCTCGATGCGGCGCTCCGTCCCACCTGCGCACCGGGCCGTCCGGCTTCGAGCCCGGCGGCTCGTCCGGCGGCTCGCCACCCTCTTCGTGGCGGGAGTGGTCGGGTCGACCGTGGTCGGCGCGCTCGGGCTCGTCGCGGCGGCGGTGGTCGGCGTCCGGCGCGGCACGCGCCGGGTCGTGGTCGAGGGGCGGAGCATGATGCCGGCCTTCGACCCCGGTGACCGGCTGCTCGTCGTGCGGCTGCCGCGGTGGTGGCCGCTCTGGCCCGGCGACGTCGTCGCGCTCAGCGATCCACGCGAGCCGGGCCGCCTTCTCGTGAAGCGCGTCCGTGCCGCCGGCGAGGTGTGGGTGACCGTCATCGGCGACAATGCCGCCGAGAGCACCGACAGCAGGAGCTTCGGGCCCGTCGACCGGCTCGACGTGTGGGGACGTGCCTGCTATCGCTACGCCCCCCGCGGCCGGGCCGGCCCCGTGAAGCGGACGCCGCCTTCCGGGAGCGCCACGAACGGTGGGCACCCCGGCCCCTGAGCGTGCCCCCCAGTACGCTCGAACGATGGCACGGGACCCCGTCGACCGCTGGCGCGACCTGGGATCGTTCATCCGGGAGCAGCGCGCTGGCGCCCGCTTGTCGCTGCGGCGGCTGTCGGAGCTCGCGGGCGTCTCGAACCCGTACTTGAGCCAGATCGAACGCGGGCTCCGCCGCCCGTCGGCGGACATCCTCCACCAGATCGCGAAGGCGCTGCGGATCTCCGCCGAGACCCTCTACGTGCAGGCCGGCATCCTCGACCCGCCCGGCGACGACACGGACCTGGTCGCCCACATCCGCGCCGACCCGCATCTCGCGGAGAGCCAGAAGCAGGCGCTGGTGGAGATCTACCGGTCGTTCTGCCACGGCCGCGACCCCGACGACGGCGGCTCCGGCCCGACGGCCGGGCTGGAGAGCCCGCCAGGAGGGGCCGCGGGGGGTGGCCGCTAGGCTCATCGGGGCATGCGCCGTCTCGCGATGCTCTCCTTCCACACCTCCCCCCTCGCCCAACCAGGGACGGGCGACGGCGGCGGCATGAACGTGTACGTCCGCGAGCTCGCGACGGCGCTCGCACGGACGGGCGTCTGCTGCGACGTGTTCACCCGCAGCTACGACCGTGACCTTCCCCTCGCGGTGGACGTCGAGCCGGGGTTTCGCGTGCACCACGTCCGGGCAGGCCGTGAGGCTCCGCTCACCAAGGAGGCGCTCCCCGACGTCGTGGACGAGTTCACCGGGCGGGTGCTCGAGCTGATGGCCGGCGACGCCGGCCTGCCGCTCGTCGACCAGGACGCCGGGCCGTTCGAGGCGGTGCACGCGAACTACTGGCTCTCGGGCCTCTCGGGTCACGCGATCAAGCACGAGCTGGACCTCCCGCTCGTGTCCACGTTCCACACGCTCGACCGGGTGAAGGCCGAGCTCGTGCCCGAAGAGGTGGAGGCGGACATGCCGCACCGACGCGCAGAGGCGGAGGCGGCGATCATCGCCTGCTCCGACGCCGTGCTCGCGTCGTGCAGCGTGGAGGCCGACCAGATCGTGGAGCTCTACGGCGCCGACCCGGCGCGCATCTCGGTGGTGGCCCCGGGGGTCGACCACGCGTTCTTCGGGCCGGGGTTCCGCCGCCAGGCACGCCGCGCGCTCGGGCTCCCGCCCGACGGGACCGTGCTCCTCACGGTCGGTCGCATCCAGCCGCTGAAGGGCATCGACGTGGCCGTCCGCGCCCTCGCCTCCCTGTGTGCTTCCGGCGAGGAAGCTCGTGGCGCCCCCTTCCGGCTCGTGGTGGTGGGTGGCCCGAGCGGGCCCCACGGCGACGAGGAGCACGCCCGGCTCCTCCGGCTCGTCGACGAGCTCGGGGTCGAGCGCCACGTCTCGCTCGTCCCTCCCCAACCGCACGAGCTGCTCTCGACCTACTACCGCGCCGCCGACGTGTGCCTCGTGCCGAGCCGCTCGGAGTCCTTCGGGCTCGTCGCGCTGGAGGCGGCTGCGTGCGGCACCCCGGTCGTCGCGTCCGCGGTCGGCGGCCTCACCACGCTGGTCGACGACGGGCGGACCGGCTTCCTCGTCGAGCCGTCGGACCCCGAGGCGTTCGCCCGCTGTGTCCGCCACATCGCCGCCGAGCCGCTCGCCGCGGAGCGCCAGTCGACCGCCGCGGTGCTGCGCGCGCGGCGCTACACGTGGCGCAGCGCGGCGGCGGGCCTGCGCGCGATCCACGACGAGCTGCTCACGGGGCGCCTCGTCGAGTGCTCCTAGCGCGGGGCCGCTGACGTGCCGCTCGTCGATCTGACGGGCGGGGAGGAGCTCGCTGCGGTCGCGGCGCGCGTCGACGCCTGGGTCGCTCGCGAGCTCTCGGGTGCGGGCAGCTTCGGCCTCGTCGCCGCAGAGCGCCAGGACGTGACCGACCGCACGGCGTCGCACCGGTGGTACCTGCGGTTCCGCGGGGAGGAGAAGGACTTCATCACGGTCTGGCTCACGCTCCGCCAGCGCACCCTCCATCACGAGGCCCAGTTCATGCCGGCGCCCGAGGAGCACCGCGAGGAGGTCTTCGCGTACCTCCTGCGCCGCAACGCCGACCTGTTCGGCATGGCGTTCTGCCTCGGCCCCGAGGACGCCGTCTACCTGGTGGGGCGGGTCCCTGCCGGGCTGGTCGACGACGACGAGCTCGACCGGATCGCGGGCTCCTCGATCGTCTACGTCGACGACCACTACCCGACCGCGATGACGCTTGCCCACCCGGCCCACTACCGTCGCAGGCCCCGCGGGCGCTGAGCGGCGGGCGTACCGGGCGCTCGGCGGTACGGTTGGTGCATGGGCGCATCGCTCGTCGTCGCAGGAGGAGGGCGGATGGGCGGAGCGCTCGTGACCGGCCTCCTCACCAGAGGCGGATGGTCGGCGGAGGAGCTCGCCGTCGTCGAGCCGGACCCGGCCCGCCGCGCCGACCTGGAGGCCGCCCACCCCGGCATCTGCGTCGTCGAGGCGCCCTCGCCGTCGCTCGCGGACCCCGAAGGGGGCGCGGTGCTCGCCGTGAAGCCCGAGGTGGCCGAGCCGGTGTGCCGGGCCCTCGGCGCGGCGGGGGTGCGCCGTGTCCTCTCCGTCGTCGCCGGCATGCCGTCGGCCCGCCTGGAGGCGGTCCTGCCCGGCGGGGCCGCCGTCGTTCGGGCGATGCCGAACATGCCCGCGCTGGTGGGCGCGGGGGTGAGCGCGCTCTCCGGGGGGGGCAACGCCCAGGCCGCGGACCTCGCGTGGGCCGAGCGGGTGCTCGGCGCCGTCGGGGTCGTCGTCCGGGTGCCCGAGCGCCAGCTGGACGCCGTGACCGCCCTGTCGGGCTCGGGCCCTGCGTACCTGTTCCTCGTGGTCGAGGCGCTGGTGGAGGCAGGCGTGCTCGCCGGGCTGCCCCGCGAGCTCAGCTCGACCCTCGTCGTCGAGACGGTGAAAGGCGCCGCGGCCCTCCTCGACCGGCAGGGCGCGGCCCCCGAGACGTTGCGCGCGGACGTCACCTCGCCAGGGGGCACCACCGCTGCGGGCCTCCGTGCGCTCGAGGCCCGAGGCGTGCGCTCGGCCTTCCTGGAGGCGGTGCTGGCCGCCGCCGAGCGGTCCCGCGCGCTCGCACGCTGAGGGCGGGACCCTGAAGGGGAGGGGACCTCTGCCCGCTTTCGCCGCGAAGGCGGGAGGGCGTACAGTCCTCTCCGGAGGAGAAGTCGGAAACCGTGGCAACGCAGCCAGTCGAAGGGACCCAGAGCCGGTTCATGACCGTGGGGGAGGTTGCCTCGGTCCTGCGCGTCTCGAACATGACCGTGTACCGCCTCATCAACTCCGGGGAGCTGCCCGCGGTGCGTATCGGCCGGTCGTTCCGGCTGCGCAGCGAGGACTTCGACCGGTACCTCGCCGACCGGTTCACCAAGGCGGGTTGAACCTCCTGAGCACGGGTTGCCGGTCGCGATGAGCGTCCCGCGCCCCGTCGTCTTCTTCCTCTCCGACTACGGGCTCTCCGACGAGTTCGTCGGCGTCGTCCATGCGGCGATGCTCCGCGTGGCTCCCGACCTCGTCGTCGTGGACCTCTCCCACGGGATCCCCGCCTTCGACGTCCGCGCCGGCGCGGAGTCGCTCACCCGCGCGGTGCCCCACCTCGGCCCCGGTGTGGTGCTCGCCGTCGTCGACCCCGGAGTCGGGGGGCCCCGGCGCGGCGTCGCCGTCCGCGCGGCAGACGGCCGGTGGTTCGTCGGCCCCGACAACGGCCTCGTCGTGCCGGCGGCCGAGGCGAGCGGGGGTGCCGTCGCGGCGATCGCGTTGGGCAAGCCCGAGGACGCGCCGGCGACGTTCGACGGGCGCGACGTGTTCGCCCCGGCGGCCGCGGCACTCGCCAGGTCCGGTGCGCCCGCGTCGGTCGGGGACGCGGTGGACCCCGGGTCCCTCGTCCGGCTTCCCCCGCTCGAGGTGCTCCGCGGCGAGGAGGGCGGTCGCGCCGTGCTACGAGTGCCCGTCGCCTGGGTCGACGGGTTCGGCAACGTCCAGCTCGCCGCGCGAGAAGGAGACGGGCCGCCCCTGGACGCGGGCGAGATCGCCGTCCGGCTCGAGCCCGGGGGCTCCGAAGAGCTTGTCGCGCGGCGGGTGCGCGCCTTCGCGGACCTTTCGAACGGGGAGCTCGGCGTCCTCGTTGACGCCAACGGTCGGCTCGCGCTCGTCGTGCGCGAGGGATCGGCGGCCCGCGCGACGGGCCTCGGAGCCGGAGGGGTCGCCGAGCTCGTCTGGTGACCACCGCGGGCGCTGCCGTACGCTCGCTCTCCGATGACAGCGCAGCCCGCGAGCGGGGGCGGGAGCCAGAAGCGGAGAATCCCCGAGGCGACGGTCGTCCGGCTCCCGCTGTACCAGCGGATCCTGTCCGAGATGCTGCACGCAGGGACCACCACCGTGTCCTCCGAGGTCCTGGCGGCGCGAGCAGGGGTCACCGCCGCGAAGGTGCGGAGGGACTTCTCGCTGTTCGGCTCATTCGGCACCCGCGGCACCGGCTACCACACCGCGTTCCTTGCGGCGCAGATCGACCGGGCGCTCGGTGCAGACCGCGACTGGCCGATCCAGATCGTCGGGATCGGAAACCTCGGCCGCGCCCTTGCCAACTCCGACGGGTTCTCCTCCCACGGGTTCCGAATCGTGGGCCTCTACGACGTCGACCCTGCCGTCGTCGGCGGCCGCGTGGCGGGCCTCTGCGTCCGGCATCTCGACGAGCTGGCCGACGGGCCCCGGGCGGCGATCGGTGTGATCGCCGCGCCCGCCGCCGCCGCGCAGGCGGCTGCCGACGCGCTGGTCGCAGCGGGCGCGGCGTCGATCTTGAACTTCGCGCCGCGTGTCCTCTCCGTCCCGGCCAAGGTCATGCTCCGCTATGTCGACCTCTCCATCGAGCTCCAGGTCATGAGCTTCTTCCTCGCGAGAAGGGATCCCGACCTGCCACCTCTCGGAGTCGGGCTGGGCGTGCGTCCAGACGTTCGCGACGGAGCTCCGTCTGCCTGAGCCCGCCGGCAGGACGGACTCCGACCCGGTACCCCGCCGGCGACTCCGCTGACCGATCCGTTTCCAGGATCGCTAGCGTCGTAGCGTTGGATCGCGCCGGGAGGCACCGTTGTCCGTCGTCGCCGTTGGGATCGAGCATCAGCAGGCGCCCCTCGACGTGCTCGAACGCGTGACCATCGGCGACGCCGACCTCGCCAAGACGCTCGCCACGCTCCGCTCGTGGGAGAACGTCCAGGAAGCCGTCGTCCTGTCCACCTGCCTCAGGACCGAGGTCTACGCGGTGGTCGACCGGTTCCACGACGCGGTCGTCGACGTCTGCGAGCTGCTCGCGGCCCACGCCGGCCTCAGCGCGGACGACATGTCGGCGCACACGTCGGTCCGCTTCGACGACGACGTCGCGGACCACCTGTTCGCGGTCGCGGCCGGCCTCGAGTCCGCGGTGCTCGGCGAGACCGAGGTGCTCGGGCAGGTGCGGCGAGCCTGGGAGCGTGCCCGTGAGGAGAGGGCGGCCGGCCCGGTGCTCTCGGACCTGTTCCGAAGCGCGGTCCAGGCAGGCAAGCGGGTGCGCGCGGGGACGGGCATCGCACGCGGGACGACCTCCTTCTCGTTCGCCGCGATCGAGCTCGCCGCGCAACGGCGCGTCGGCGGCCTGGCGGACGCGGCGGTGGCCGTCGTGGGCGCCGGCGAGATGGGCACGGGCATCGTGCACGCGCTCGGGCGGCTCCCCGAGGGGCGCCGGCCGGCGTCGGTCGTCGTGGTGAACCGGAGCCGGGGCCGGGCACGCCAGCTCGCCGACGCGGCGTCGGCCGCGCTCGACGTGCACGCGGTCGGCGTGGAGGACCTGGCTGGGACGGTCGCCAACTCCGACGTCGTCTTCACCGCGGTGGAGGCGAGCGGCCACCTTCTTGCGGCGAGCACGCTCGCGCCGGCCGCGGTGCAGCCCGGGGGCCTCCTCGTGGTCGACCTCGGCATGCCCCGCAACGTGGACCCCGCGGCCGCTTCGATCGACGGCGTCAGGCTGCTCGACATGGACGACCTCCGTGCCGCGGTGACGCAGGCGGTCGACGAGCGCCGCGGGGAGGCGGACCGGGCGCGCGAGATCGTGGCGGAAGAGCTCGTCCGCCACCGGGTGGCGAGCAGAGCGCGCGGCGCGGCACCCGTGGTGAGCGCGCTGCGGGCGCGGCTCGAGGAGGTGCGCGCGCACGAGCTCGCGCACCACCGCTCGCAGCTGTCGGGGATCGGGCCCGGCGCGCTCGAAGCCGTGGACGAGGTCACCAGGGCGGTGCTCGCCAAGGTGCTGCACGAGCCGACGGTCGTGCTCCGTGAGACCTCGGGCACCTCGAAGGGCGAACGGCTCGTCGAGGCGCTGCGCGCCCTGTTCGACTTGTGACCGTGCCGGGCGGCGCGCGGGTGGTCCGGCTCGCCACGCGTGGATCGCCCCTCGCGCTCGTGCAGGCCGACCTCGTGGCCCGGTCGCTCGAGGCAGAGGCCCCGGACGTGCGCGTCGAGCGCGTCGTCGTCCACACCGAGGGCGACCGCAGAAGGGACGAGGACCTCGACCGGATCGGCGGGCAGGGCGTCTTCGTGAAAGAGGTGCAGGCTGCCGTCCTCGACGGCAGGGCCGACGTCGCCGTCCACTCGGCGAAGGACCTCCCGCCGTGCACGCCCATGGGGCTGGTGCTGGCGGCGGTGCCCCCGAGGGCCGACCCACGCGACGCGTTGGTCGGCGCGACGCTCGAGTCCCTCGCCCCGGGCGCGGTCGTGGCCACCGGCTCGGCGCGCCGTCGCGCGCAGCTCGCCAACATCCGTCCGGACCTCGGCTTCGTCGCCCTCCGCGGCAACATGGAGACGAGGCTCGAGCGCGCGGGCGACGGCACGGCGGCCGCGGTGGTCGCGGCGGCCGCCGCCCTCGACCGGCTGGGCCTGGCGGGCAGGATCGCCGAGCGGCTCTCGCCGGTCCTGTGCCTTCCCCAGGCCGGGCAGGGCGCGCTCGCGCTCGAGTGCCGCGACGACGACGACGGGTGCCGCTCGCTGCTCGCACGCATCGACGCAGGTGACGACCGTCGCGCCCTCAGCGCTGAGCGGGCGTTCCTGCGGGTGCTCGGCGCCGGTTGCGCGCTGCCCGCGGGTGCGCTGGCGCGCCGGGCAGGGCGAGATCACCTCGAGCTCGAGGGGGTGCTCGCAAGCGCAGACGGACGCGTCGTCGTGCGCGGCCGGCTCCTCGGCGACGATCCGGAGGCGCTGGGCGAGGCGCTCGCGCGCGCGCTCGTCGGCGAGCAGGGCGCATCCTCGCTCCCGGGCTGGGAGGCGCTCGAGCCTTGGACAGCGCCCGCGTGACGGCCGCCACGAGCAGGACCGCGCCGCTCTCGGGCACGACGATCGTCGTGACGCGCCCGAGAGAAGATGCCGACGACCTCGCGAACGCCCTCCGCGCGGCCGGCGCGCAGGTCGTCGGGTTCCCGGTCGTCGACATCGTCGACCCCGAGGACGGCGGCGCGGCGCTCGAGGCTGCGGCGAGGAACCTCGGACGCTACCGATGGGTGGCCTTCACCTCCGCCAACGCGGTGCGCCGCCTCCTTGCGCTCGTGCCCGACGTCCGTGCTCTCTCGGGCGTGCAGCTCGCGTCGGTGGGGCCTGCGACCGCGGCTGCCCTGGAAGCGCACCATCTGGTGCCCGACCTCGTCGCGCACCGATCGAGCGCGGCGGGCCTCGGAGAAGCCTTCCCCGCCCCGGCCGGGCCGGACGCGACGGTCCTCTTCCCCGCGTCGGCAGGTGCCCGCCCGACACTGCCCGCGGCGCTGCGGCAGAAGGGGTGGGCGGTGGACGTGGTCGTCGCCTACCGCACCGTGCCCGCACCGACGCCCTCCGCTTCGGCGGTGCGCGAGCTGGAGGCTGCGTCGGCTCTCACCTTCGCGTCCCCCTCGGCGGTGGACGCCTACGTCTCGCTGCGCACCGAGGCCGGTCTGCCGCTTCCGATCCCTCCCGTCGTCGCCTGCATCGGCCCCGTCACGGCGGACGCCGCTCGAGCCGCGGGGCTCGGGGTCGTCGTCGCAGCGCGCGCCGGCGTCGCGGACCTGGTCGCTGCGCTGACCGACGCGATCGGCGGGGGCGTCCCCGCCGGGGGCCGCGGTGCCGCTCGCCGGTAGGATCGGCCGCGATGGCACCCGGTGTCGGCTTCCCCGCGCGGCGCATGCGCCGGCTGCGGCGCACCCCCGCGCTGCGCCGCCTCGTGGCGGAGACCCGGCTCTCGATCGACGATCTGGTGGCGCCGCTCTTCGTGCGGGAGAGCATCGACGAGGCCCAGCCGATCCCGTCGATCCCCGGCCACTTCCAGCACACGGTCGCCTCGGCGCTGGAGGAGACGAAGCGGCTCGTGGGGCTCGGCATCCCTGCTGTGGCACTCTTCGGCGTCCCTGCCGGAAAGGACGCCGTGGGGTCGGGCGCGTGGGACCCAGAGGGCGTGGTCCAGCGCGCGCTGCGCGCGCTGCGTGACACCTTCGCGGGCGAGGTGGTGCTCGTCGCCGACCTGTGCCTCGACGAGTACACCTAGCACGGTCTTTGCGGCGTGCTCGCGCCGGACGGAACGGTCGACAACGACGCCACCCTCGAGCTGTACGCGCGCGTCGCGCTGGCGCAGGCGGAGGCGGGCGCTGACGTCGTCGCGCCGAGCGGGATGATGGACGGGCAGGTCGCGGCCGTCCGGCGGGCGCTCGACGGCGGGGGGCACGACCAGGTGGCGGTGCTCGCGTATGCGGCGAAGTTCGCCTCCGGCCTCTACGGTCCGTTCCGCGACGCGGTGGACGTGCACATCGCCGGCGGCGGCGACCGCCGCGGCTACCAAGAGGATCCCGCGAACCGGAGGGAGGCGCTCGCCGAGGTGGCGCTCGACGTCGCGGAGGGCGCGGACATCATCATGGTGAAGCCGGCCGTGACCTACCTCGACGTGATCGCCGACGTGCGGCGCGCGGTCGACGTGCCGGTCGCGGCGTACCACGTGAGCGGCGAGTACGCCATGATCAAGGCAGCCGGCGCGAACGGGTGGATCGACGATGCAGCGGTGGGCCTCGAGCAGCTCGTCGCGGTGAAGCGCGCGGGAGCCGACTTCGTCCTCACCTACTTCGCCGCCGAGGTGGCCGAGGCGCTCGGTGGCTGACGCCGGCGGCACGGCCGCCGGCGGCGAGGGGGCAGGCGGCGAGGGGGCAGGAGGCACGGCCGCCGAGGGGGCAGGAGGCACGGCCGCCGAGGGGGCCGAGGGGGCAGGCGGACGCGAGGCGTCGGGTGGCGGCGACCGCCCGGCGACGGGGTCGAACTCGGCGTGGTTCGCCCGTGCCGCCCGCACGATTCCCGGTGGGGTGGACTCCCCCGTCCGGTCGTTCGCGTCGGTCGGGGGTACGCCGTTCACGGTCGCGCACGGGGAGGGGCCGTGGGTCTTCGACGTGGAGGGCAATCGCTACCTCGACCTCGTGCAGTCCTACGGCGCGGTCCTTCTCGGCCACGGGCACCCCGTCGTCGTGGAGGCGGTGTGCCGCGCCGCGACGCTCGGCAGCTCCTTCGGCATGCCGACGCCCGGCGAGGTGCTGCTCGCCGAGGCGATCTGCGCCCGGGTGCCCGGCTGCGAGCAGGTGCGGTTCGTCTCGTCGGGGACCGAGGCCGCGATGAGCGCGCTCCGGTTGGCTCGCGGTGTCACGGGCCGCTCGCGCGTGGTCACGTTCGCCGGCTGCTACCACGGGCATTCCGACGGGCTTCTCGCAGCCGGCGGGAGCGGTGTCGCGACGCTCGGCCTGCCCGGCTCGGCGGGCGTGCCGGCCGCCGCCGTCGCCGACACCCTCGTCGTGCCGTACAACGTCGTCCCAGAGCTCGACGAGGCGGTCGCGTGCGTCATCGTCGAGCCGGTGGCGGCCAACATGAACCTCGTCGCGCCGAACGAGGGCTTCCTCGAAGGGCTCCGACGAGCCTGCGACGAGTCTGGTGCGCTGCTCGTCTTCGACGAGGTGATCACGGGGTTCCGCGTCGGCCCGGCCACGGCGAGCGTCCTGACGGGGGTGGTCCCCGACCTCTGGTGCTTCGGGAAGGTCATCGGCGGCGGGCTCCCGGTCGGCGCCTTCGGCGGACGGCGTGAGCTGATGGCGGCCCTCGCACCGTCGGGGCCCGTGTACCAGGCCGGCACGCTCTCGGGGAACCCGATCGCGACCGCGGCCGGCCTGGCGGTGCTGGGCGAGGTGTCCGTTGCCGACTACGAGGCGCTCTCATCGCGCGTCGCCCGGTTCGCGGCCGCGTTGTCGGGCGCCGTCCGCGCGGGCGGGCTCGCCGCTGCCGCCCCGGTCGCAGGGACGCTCGCGGGGCTCTACGTCGGCGCGCCACCGGGAGTGGAGCTCGAGGCGCCCTCCGACTACGAGGGGGTGCGCGGCATCGTGTCGAGCGGGTCGTACCCGCCGTTCTTCCACGCGCTCCTGCGTCGCGGTGTGATGATCGCCCCGGGCCCCTACGAGGTGCTGTTCTGCGGGCTCTCGCACCGCGACGCGGACCTCGACCTCGCGGTCGAGGCGGCGGGGGAGGCGGCGGCCGAGGTGGCCAGGGCCGCCGGGTCGGGCTGACGCACGCCGCCGCGGTGGGCCGCCGGGCCGGGCTGACGCACGCCGCCGCGCCGTCTCAGCGGAGAAGGGACGCGGCCTTTTGCGGCATC
>JAKAOD010000460.1 GCA_021823365.1 Actinomycetes bacterium
GTAGATGTCGCCGAGCCGCCCGAAGCTCACCACCAGCACCGCGGTCACCACCATGTAGCCCATCAGCATCCAGAGGAAGTAGCTGGTGTTGCCGGGAGTCAGCGGGTTGAGGCGCACGCCCCGGAAGATGTCGGGAAGGGAGATCAGCACGATCGAGGAGTCGATCGTCACCATCAGGACCCCGAGCGTGGTGTTGCTGAGCACCGACCACTTGCCCCGGTAGCGGTCCTCGTCGGAGACTTCTGGCTGCTCGGCACGGCGCTGCGACAGCGAATGGCGGATGCCGGCGACGCTCATGAGGCCGCCCCTCCGGCAGGAGCTGCCTGCGCCTGGTCGCGCGAGACGCGCCGCGCCTCCACGATGCGGGCGGACGGCGCCGGGCATCGGGTAGGAGGCGACTTCCTGACCAGCGGAGTTGGCATCGCGCGACCTCGGATCGAACCCGGCTCTTCATTCGCAATGCTAACGGGCCGAGTCGCCGCCCGTGACCGTCGCGGTTTGACGCGATCTGGTGCCCCGGATGTGCCACGCTGGGAGAGCGCCGAAGGCACGCTGCGCCGGTCGGTCGCCCGAGGAGCGCGATGCGTGGAAGGCTCTGGGTCGTCGTCGGGATCGCGGTCGGGATCGCCGTGGGGCTGGGCGGGCTGCCGTACTTCGCCGGCGCAGCGGTTTCGCTGGCCGACACGGCGCTCCGGGTGGTCGGCACGGGCGCGCTCACCCTTGTCCACGGTGCCGCGGACCACGGCGCACCCCGCCGCGCCGTCGAGGGGATCGCTGCAGTGGTCGCCGTGCTCGTGCCCGGCGTGACCGCGCTCCTCTTGATCGTCACGGCACGCGCCGTCCTTCTTGCACGGACGATCGTCGCGCTGGCTGTCGGCGCGCTCGGTGCCGCGGCGTTCGCCTACATGCCGCACGGCAACGCCTTCGGCGTGCTCGTGCTCGCCCTGGCGATCGCCGCGATCGCCGTCCTTCTGACCGGCCCGCTCGTCGTCGCGCCGCTCACGGCGCTGGCAGCGCTCATCGGGGCCGTGTACCTGCCGCGCCTCGTCTCCTCGCGGCCGGCCACCTCGACGGCGCCGGTCGCCGAGCTTCACCGCGCTCTGTTCTCCAGCGCCGGATCGCCGGTGTGGCTCGCCGTCGTCCTCCTGCTCGTCGCCGCGCTCCCCTTCGCATTGGCGGCCCGCCTCGCCCTTCGCTGATGCACGGTCGAGAGATCGGCAAGCCGCCGCGACGGCGTGCACGACTCGAAGACGTCCACGAGCTCGCCCTCAAGATGCCCGGCGTCCACCGCGCCGAGGGCCCCTCGGGCAATCCCATCTACCAGGTCGCCGGCAAGTCGTTCGTCTACTTCCGCACCCCGCGTCCCGACGCCGCCGATCCGGTGACCGGAGCGCGGTACGAGGACGTCATCGTCTTCTGGGTGGAGTCCGAGGGCGACAAGCAGGCACTCGTCCAGGACCCGGCGTCGCCGTTCTTCACGACCCGCCACTTCGAGGGGCACTCCTCGGTGCTCGTGCGGGCGAGCCGCCTCGGTGAGCTCGCCTACGACGAGCTGGCCGAGATCGTCGAGTGTGCCTGGCTGGCGAGGGCCTCGCGCGCGAGCGCGGCCAGGTGGCTGGCGGCGCGCGACCTCGACGCCTCCGGCTCGCTCGGAGGCCGAGGATCGAGATGACCGGGCGACGGCTGCCGGACCCCTTGCCCCCGCCTCGGCGGCCGCCGAGGCGGGGGCAGCGCGTCTGCGGGTCCGCCCACGAGTGACTCGAAGGGCTCCTCGCCGAACATCCCGCCGACGACGCGTCCCGCGCGGCTCGGGTCGTCGAGCGCGGCGTCCCGCGCAGGCACCAGGTCGGGAGCGCTTGTATTTTCCGCAGCAGTTATTTAACCTACTGGTTTATGACACCGCGAGGAGCGCAAGGGGGCGAAGCCAGATCTGGCCGCGCGCTCGAACCGAGCAGACCAGAGCAGCTCGACCGTACCTTCGCCACGCTCGCCTGCCTCCTCGGCGCCGCCTGACGGGGCCGTCGAGGGCGGCAACCAGACCCTCGCCCGGCTCGCTTGCGGCTGCCCCGGCGCTACACCGCCTCGACCAGCTCTGGGCCGTCGACGCCGACGCGGCCCACCGCCCGCCCGACGCGGTGACGGGCGAGGGTCCCTCGCGGGGAGGCGTGCAGCAGGCCATCGAGCGCCTCGCGGTCCTGGATCCCGGGGTCGAGCCAGGCGTCGAAGGCGTCGGGCTCGAGGACGACGGGCTGGCGCTCGTGGATCCCGCCGAGGTCCGTGCCCGCCGCCGTCGTGATGATCGTGCAGGTCCTGAGCCAGACTCCGCCTCGGCTGTCGCCCTCTCCCTCGCCCGGCGGGCCGACCTCGGGCCGGCGGCGCCACGCGTCCCACAGCCCGGCGAAGCCGAGCGGCTCGCCGTCGGCCCGGTAGAGCAGGTACGGCTGGCGGTGCTCCTCGGGGAGCCTGCTCCATTCGTAGAAGGCGTCGGCGACGACGAGGGCGCGCCGGCGCTTGAACGAAGCGCGGTAGGACGGCGTCGTGGCGACGGTCTCGGCGCGGGCGTTGAACGTCCGCGCGCCGATCGACTCGTCCTCCGCCCACGAGGGCACGAGGCTCCGGCACCGAGCTCGAGAGGACGTATCGGCCGCACACGGCGCGAACGATAAGCTGCGCCACGCTTGGAGGACACCCTCTCCCTTGGCGTCCTTGCCGCGGACGGTGTTACGGCCGCGCGGGCGACCCCCGCAGGAGATCGGAA
>JAKAOD010000027.1 GCA_021823365.1 Actinomycetes bacterium
AGTCGACCGGGACGCCCTCTCCCCCGCCGCGTGCGCGGGCCATTCGCTCGGCGAGTACAGCGCGCTGGTCGCGGCCGGCGCGATGTCGTTCGGTGACGGCGCTGCGCTCGTCGTCGCGCGCGGCGACGCGATGGCGCACGCCGGGGAGGACGCGCCGGGCACGATGGCCGCGCTCATCGGGATCAGCGACGACGACGCGGAGGCCGCGTGCCACCGCGCCGAGGGCGAGGTGTGGGTGGCGAACTACAACGCGCCAGGACAGGTCGTCGTCGCAGGCACGACGGACGCGGTCGCCGCAGCCTCGGAGATCGCGCGCGAGCTCGGGGCGCGTAAGGTGCTGCCGCTGCCGGTGTCCGGCGCGTTCCACACGCCGCTCATGGCCGCGGCCCGCCCCGCGCTGCGCAAGGCGCTCGGCGACGTCGTGTTCTCCGCGCCCGAGGTGCCGGTCGTCGCCAACGTCGACGCGCGCGTGCACTCCGACCCGTCCGAATGGCCGGGTCTCCTGTCTGCGCAGCTGTGCGGACCCGTGCGGTGGCGCCAGACGATCGAGACCCTGTCGGGCCTCGGCGCGACGACCTTCGTCGAGGTCGGGCCGGGGGGGGTCCTGAGCGGCCTCGTGCGGCGGAGCGCCCCCGAAGCGCAGGCGCTGTCGGTCGCCAAGCCCGACGACCTCGACTCGCTGCTCGACGCGGTCGCGGGCGGCCATGCAGTTGCACCCTCGGGGGGTCCGACCGGCGGCGCCGCGGTCGGGGCAGCCCGCGACCCGTGGCACCCCGACGCCCGCGCGCACCAAGGGGAGCACCTCTACATGTCCGAGCGGGTGGTGGTGAGCCCGTGCTCGGGGATCTTCGCGCCCGAGCAGTCCCTCGCCGCTCCCGGGACGGGCCTCCTGCCGGGAACCCCGGGCCACGAGACGGCCTCCTCCCACGTCCGCACGGGCGACCTCGTGGGGCGGGTCGGGGTGACGGAGGTCCGCACCCCGTTCGAGGGCGAGGTGATCCGCTGGCTGTCGGTCGCCGGCGAGCGGGTGCAAGAGGGCCAGCCGCTCGTGTGGCTCCGGGCGAGCGGGACCAAGGAGTGATGCGGGGGCGCCGGTGAGCCGGGAGCAGGGAGCCTCCGCGGTCCGGCAGCAGGGGGCGCCGGTCGGCCCGGGCGCGGCCCGAGCCGAGCCGGGCGACGGCCGGGTCGTCCTCGTCACCGGCGGGTCACGAGGCATCGGCGCAGCGTGCGCGGCCTGGTTCGCCGCCCAGGGCGACCGGGTCGCGGTCACGACGCGGGAAGGACCCGAGGAGCTCGAGCCACCCGGCCGCGTGCTGCAGGAGCGATTCTGCGCCCTGCGTTGCGACGTGAGAGACCCCTCACAGGTGGAGGGGGCGTTCCGTGCGGTCGAGGAGCGGTGGGGACCCGTGGAGGTCCTCGTCGCGAACGCCGGGATCACCCGGGACGCGCTGGTGCTGCGCATGGGGGAGGACGACTGGCACGACGTGCTCGAGACGAACCTCACGGGCGCCTTCCGGGTCGCCAAGCGGGCGGTCGCCAGGATGCTCCGGCTCCGCCACGGCCGCATCGTCTTCGTCTCGTCGGTGGGCGCCTTCGTCGGCCTGCCCGGCCAGGCCAACTACGCCGCGTCGAAGGCCGGCCTGGTCGGCATGGCCCGGGCGCTCGCCCGCGAGGTGGCGAGCCGGCAGATCACCGTCAACGTCGTCGCGCCCGGGGTCGTGGAGACCGACATGACGAGGGTGCTGGGGGAGGAGCGGGTGGGCGAGCTCGTCGGCATGGTCCCGCTCGGTCGTGCCGGGAGCCCGCAGGACGTGGCGGCCGCGGTCGGCTTCCTGGCCTCGGACGCGGCGGCCTACATCACCGGCGCGGTGCTGCCCGTGGACGGCGGGCTCGGCATGGGGCTCTGATCTGGCGAACCGCACCGCTGGCACCCCTGGCACCGCTGGCACCGCTGGCACCCCTGGCACCGCTGGCACCCCTGGCACCGCTGGCACCCCTGGCACCGCTGGCACCCCTGGCACCGCTGCCTTCCGGAGGCGGGGGAGGCACGCGGATAGGCTCATGGGCCGCAGGGCATGGGCCGCTGGCGGGACCTGACGAGACCCGACGACCGCTACGAGGTCCGAGGGCCCCGGCGCATGGCCGCAGTGCCCGACACCCCCCGAGAGAGAGGCCCGTGAAGGGTCCCACGAGGAGAAGGACGAGGACGTGGACAACGAGGCAGCGTTCGAGAAGTTCCGTGAGTGCGCCGTGGAGGTCCTCCAGGTGCCCGCCGAGAAGGTGACGATGGACGCCCGGTTCGCCGAGGACCTCGACGCCGACAGCCTCGACCTCGTCGAGCTGGTGATGGCCCTGGAGGAGGCGTTCGACGTCTCCGTGGAGGAGAGCGAGCTCGAAGACATCGAGACCGCAGGGCAGGCCTTCCAGCTGATCAGCTCCAAGCTCTGATGCTGCTCGGGGTCGGACCCGACGGCCCGTTCCGTGGGCGGCGCGTCGCCGTCACCGGGATCGGCGCGGTCACCTGCTGCGGACTGGGCGTCGAGGTGCTCTGGGAAGGTCTCGTGCACCCGTCCATCTCGGGCAAGCGCCGCGTGCCCGACTTCGACCCCTCCGCCTACTTCGACTCGAAGGAGGCCCGCCGCGTGGACCCATTCGCGGCGTTCACGGTGGCGGCTGCGCAGATGGCGCTCGAGGACGCCGGCGAGCTCGGGGTCGACCCCGCTCGAGCAGGCGTGCTCTTCGGCACCGGCGTCGGCGGGTTCGAGACCCTCGCGAACCAGGTCACTGTCTACAACGAGCGGGGCGCGCGCCGGGTCTCCCCGTTCCTCGTCCCGATGATGATGGCCAACGCCGGCGCCGCGCACGTCTCGATGCGCAACGGCTGGCACGGCCCCTCCGAGACCGTGGTCACCGCGTGCGCTGCGGGCACGCACGGGATCGCCAACGCGGCGCGGCTCGTGGCGAGCGGGCGCTGCGACGTGGTCGTCGGCGGCGGCGCCGAGGCGTCGATGCACCCCGTCGCCGTCGCGGCGTTCGCGAACATGACCGCCCTGTCGACGAGCGGGGTGTCGCGGCCCTTCGACGTGCGGCGGGACGGGTTCGTCATCTCTGAGGGCGCGGCCGCGCTGGTGCTCGAAGCGTGGGACCACGCGGTCGCACGGGGCGCTCGCATCTACGCCGAGATCGCCGGGTCGGCGTCGACCGCGGACGCCCATCACATCACCCAGCCGGCCCCCGACGGGCAGGGCGCGGTCGCCTGCATGGAGCAGGCGCTCGTCGACGCGCAGCTCTCGGCTGCCGACATCGCCCACATCAACGCGCACGGCACCTCGACGCCGCTCAACGACCTCACCGAATCCCGCGCGATCAACAAGGTCTTCGGCGAGCCCGGCCCGCCCGTCACCTCGACCAAGGGCGTGACGGGTCATGGCCTCGGCGCCGCCGGCGCGATCGAGGCGGTCGCCTCGATCCTGGCGATCGACCGCAGGGTGATCCCGCCGACCTACGGCTGTGAGGAGCTCGACGCCGAGATCCACCTGGACGTCGTCCGTGGCGAGGCGCGTCCCTGGGAGCCCGGCCCTGTGCTGTCGAACTCCTTCGGGTTCGGCGGCCACAACGGCTGCCTGGTCATCCTCCCGCCGTCCGAGTAGCCCCGGCAGGCAGCGTGCCGGCCCCCGTCGTCGACGACGCACCCGGGCTCACCGGTGCCCAGCTCGACGCCGTCGCCGACCTCGAGCACCGGGTGACCGCGCACGACGGGGGGCGCCTGAAGCTGGAGTGGGGCGTGATCAGGGAGCGTCCCGCCAGGGAGGTGAACGACCTCCTCGTGTGGGACGACGGCACGCTCGTCGGCTACTGCGGGCTCCACCAGTTCGGCACGGAGCCAGAGCTCGCCGGCGCGGTCGACCCGGCCTGTCGGCGACAGGGCATCGGCTCTGCGCTCCTCGCCCGTGCACTCGAGCTCGTCGCGGGGCGCGGGCGGGTCAGGGTCTTGCTCGTCACCCCGACCGCGACGGAGGCCGGGCGTCGCTTCGCGCTCGCCAAGGGGGCGACGCTCGACCATTCCGAGCACCACCTGGAGCTCATCGGCCCCCCGGCGGGACCGCCGGCGGGCCGTCCCTCCACCGCGGCGCTCCGCATCCGACTCGCGCGGGACGACGAGGAGGACCGGCGGGTGATCGTGTCGCTCCTCGAGGCCGGCTTCGGCGAGGGTGCGGCCTACGCCGGCCGGGCGGGACCCTCGGACCTCGCGTTCGTCGCGGAGCGGGACGGCGACGCCGTCGGCACCGTGCGCCTCGATCTCGGCGGCGACCCGGCCGGCATCTACGGCCTCGCGGTCCGTCCCGACGTGCGCGGGCAGGGCATCGGGCGGGCGGTCCTCTACGAGACCTGCCTGGAGGCACGCCGCCGAGGGGCTCGACGGCTGACCCTCGAAGTCGAGACGGACAACGACCACGCGCTCGGCCTCTACACGTCCGCCGGGTTCGAGCTCCGGACGACCGAGGACTACTTCGCGATGGCGGTCCCCAGCGCAAGAACATCCGCACCGTCCTGACCACGCTCCCGGCAGCGCGCCCGCGCCACTCGGCGCGGCTCAGCTCTCGTCGAGCGCAGCCCGGAGCTCGCCGACGAGCTCGGCCGCGGCGTCGGGCCCGCCTCCCTCGAGCAGCCGGCGCACGAGGGCGGAGCCGACGACGACGCCGTCGGCCACCGCGCACGCCGCACGGGCCTGCGCCGGCGTCGACACGCCCACCCCGACGCACACCGGCGCATCGGTCACCTGGCGGATCCTTTCCACGACGTCGGCGCTTTCGCTCCCGAGCGACTCTCGTTCGCCCGTCACGCCCATCCGCGCCACGGCGTAGACGAAGCCCCGGGAGCGCGCGCAGATCCTCGCGACCCGTGGCTGCGGCGTGGACGGTGCGACGAGCAGGACCGTGGCGACCTGCGCGGCGTCGGCCTCGGCCGCCCACGGATCGAGCTCTTCCAAAGGGAGGTCGGGCACGATCGCGGCGCCGATGCCGGCGGCCCGCAACGACCGGGCCATGCGCCGATGGCCCATCCGAAACACGATGTTGTAGTAGGTCATCGCTGCGACCGGGACCGCGAGCTCCGCAGACGCGACGTCGTCGATGACCCGCGCGGGGGTCGCGCCCCGGTCGAGCGCGTGGACACCCGCCCGCTGGATGACCGGCCCGTCCATCAAGGGGTCGGAGAAGGGGATCCCCACCTCGACCGCGTCGGCGCCGGCGGCCACCACCGCCTGCAGCGACTCGACCCAGTCCTCGGACATCCCGCCCATGAGGTAGGGGACGAGGAGCTTGCGCCCTTCGTCGCGCCGGGCGCGAAGCCAGGACTCGAGGGCGATCACCGGTCGTCGCGGCCCGCGTCGCGGCCCGCCGCGAGCAGCTCGCGGACCTGGGCGACGTCCTTGTCCCCGCGCCCCGACAGCGTCACGAGGACCGTCGCGCCCGCCGGGACCGCCCGGCCGGCCTCCCGGACGACCCACGCGAGCGCGTGCGCGGGCTCGAGCGCGGGGAGGATCCCTTCGGTGCGGGCGAGCAGCCCGAAGGCGTCGAGCGCCTCTGCGTCGGTCGCCTTCTCGTAGCGCGCCCGTCCCGAGGCGGCGAGGTGCGCGTGCTCGGGACCGATGCCCGGGTAGTCGAGGCCCGCGGAGACGGACTCGGCCTCGAGGATCTGGCCGGCCTCGTCCTGGAGAATGAGCGATCTCATACCGTGCAGGACGCCGGGGATGCCGTCGCTCGCGGCCGCACCGCCCGCGGCCTCCACGCCGACGAGGCGCGCACGCGTGGGCGCGAACCCGGCGAAGGTCCCTGCGGCGTTCGAACCCCCGCCGACGCACGCGACCACCACGTCGGGGTCGTCACCCCCCAGGAGCGCCCGGCACTGCTCGCGCGCCTCGTCCCCCACCACTCGCTGCAGCTCCCGGACCATGTAGGGGAACGGGTGGGGGCCCATCACCGACCCGATGCAGTAGTGGGTGTGGTCGACCGTCGCGACCCAGTCCCGCAACGCCTCGTTGACCGCGTCCTTCAGCGTGCGGCTCCCCGCGCGCACCGGCCGCACCTCCGCGCCGAGCAGCTCCATCCGGAAGACGTTGAGCTCCTGACGCTCGGTGTCGAGCTCCCCCATGTACACGGTGCACTCGAGCCCGAAGAGCGCGGCGGCGGTCGCGGCGGCGACCCCGTGCTGGCCCGCGCCGGTCTCTGCGACCAGGCGCCGCTTCCCCATGCGGCGCGTGAGGAGGGCCTGCCCGACGACGTTGTTCAGCTTGTGGGACCCCGCGTGGACGAGGTCCTCACGCTTCAGCAGCACGCGCACGCCGAGCTCCTCGGACAGCCGGCGGCATTCGGTGACCGGGGTGGGTCGGCCGCCGTAGTCGCGGAGCACCGCGCCGAGCTCCTCACGGTAGGAGGGGTCGGCCCACGCTGCGGCGAACGCCTCCTCGAGCTCCATGCACGCAGGGACGAGCGCCTCGGGGACGAAGCGCCCCCCGAAGTCGCCGAACCTCCCGTCGGGACCCGGCGGCCCCATCACCGGAGCCCCGGAACCCGGTTGGGAACCCGGCACGTCGCCAACGACCGAGACAGAGCCAGGGACAGAGACAGAGTCGGTCATCCCTCCATCCAGTCGTAGGGGGCTTCTTCCGGCGCGCCGGGAGGGAAGCCGTCTGAGACCGCGCCTGTGGACCCGTCGCCGCCCCCGCCCCCGGCGTGCGCACCGGCGTGCCCGACGTGCTCGCCGTGTCCGAGGAGCTCGGCGTGCTCGACGCGCCCGTAGCCGGACGCCCCGGCAACCGCAGCAGCGGCGCGCGCGTTGCGGATGAAGGCTCGCAGCCTCTGGGGGTCCTTGGCTCCCGGGACGCTCTCCACGCCGCTCGCGACGTCGACGCCTCGGGGCCGGAGCGCCGCGATCGCGTCGCCGACGTTCTCGGGAGTGAGCCCGCCGGAGACGAACATCCGTCCAGGATCGACGACGCCTTCGGCGAGCCTCCAGTCGAAGACCTGCCCCGACCCCGGGCTCTGCCCGTCGACGAGCAGATAGTCCGCGCCGAACTCGAAGAACCGCGCGATCGCGCGGTCCCCTGCCCGGAATGCTCGGATCGTGCACGAGACGCGCTCGCGGATCCACCGGCACTGCTCGGCGGACTCGTGCCCGTGCAGCTGCACCGCGCCGAACCCCACCGTGTTCGCGATCTCGACCACACGAGTCGGCGCCTCGTCTCGGAAGACCCCGACGGTGAGGACGTCGTGGGGCAGCCGCTTCACGATGTCGGAGGCGACGGAGGGGGCGACCTGGCGCGGGGAGGGCGCGAGGACGAAGCCGAGCGCGTCGGCCCCGAGGCCGACCGCGAGGAGCGCGTCCGGCTCGTTCGTGATGCCGCAGATCTTGATCAGGAGGTCGTCGCGCACGCCGTCCCCTGCCGGCCCCGCTCGCCCACCGGGTGGCCCCGGAGCGCGCGCACCGCGGCCGTGCGGTCCCCCGAGGTCACGAGGGACTCTCCGACGAGGACCGCGTCGTAGCCCGCGTCCGCGAGGCGACGGGCGTCGTCGGCCCCGCGGATCGCGGACTCGGCGACCGCCACCACCTCCGGCGGGATCCGCGCGGCGAGCCGCTCCGCCCTCGCCGGGTCGGCGTCGAACGTCGTGAGGTCCCGCTGGTTCACCCCGACCAGCCGGGGACCGAGCGCGAGGGCGCGCTCGAGCTCCCCCTCGTCGTGCACCTCCACGAGCGCGTCGAGCCCGGCTCGACCCGCGAGCTCGTGCAACGCGCAGAGCTCGTCGTCTGCAAGCGCCGCGACGATCAGGAGCACGGCGTCGGCGCCCATCAGCCGAGCGTCGCACACGTCACGGGGCCCGACCGTGAAGTCCTTTCGCAGCACCGGCAGCCCCGACGCCTCCCGGGCCTCCACGAGGTCCGCGGCGCTCCCCCCGAAGAACTGCTCGTCGGTGAGGACCGAGAGGCAGGCTGCGCCTCCGCTCGCGTACTGCCTGGCCGCGCCGGCAGGGTCCAGGTCCGGCGCGAGCGGCCCCTTCGAGGGCGAGCGCCGCTTCACCTCGGCGATGACCGCGAGGCCGTGGGGCCCCGTCGTGCGGCCGGCGGCGAGCGCGGCGGCGAACGGCCGCGGCGCCGGCGCCTCGAGGGCGCGCGCGAGGAGCTCGCCGGGGTCGCGACCGTCGGCTGCGGCCATCCGGCGGTGCGCGGCGACGATCTCGGGCAGGAAGGCGGGCACTGCGCCAAGCGTAGTGCCGGGTCGCCGTGGCCCCCCTGCTCGCACGCCCCGCCGCCGCCCCCCTGCTCGCACGCCCCGCCGCGGCCGCAACGTGACCCGAGGGGTGCGCCCCGGCTACGCCACGAGCGGCAGCGGCCGGGCCTGCGCCGGTCGGCGCTCCTCTGCGGGAGCGTCCTCGTCTCTCGCCCACACGAGGGCCACTGTGTCTTCGACCGAGCGGTGGAGGTACGCGAGCGCGCCGACCTTCTCGAGCCCTGGGCACCACGATGCCGAGGTGCACCGCCCGACGACCTTGCCGCCCCCGGGCGTCCACAGCGACGCACCGACGAGGAGCCCGGCGTCGTCTGGCCCGGCGTCCTCGGCCACGACGCCGCGCAGCCGCCTGGCGACGCGGCTGCCCCTCGCGTCGAGGCGGGCGATCAGCTCCTGCCCCGTGTAGCACCCCTTCGTGAAGCTCACCGTGCGCTCGACCAGCCCCGCCTCGGCGGCGATCGTGCGCGAGTCGAGCTCGGCGCCCATCTTCGGGATGCCCGCCTCGATCCGCAGCGCCTCCCACGCAGCCGCCCCGCACCACACCGCCTCGCGCGGCACCGCCTCTTCGACCTCTTCGGCGCAGGGCCCGAGGAGGTCCACGCCGCGCGTCCCGTTCCAGTCGATCGCGAGCTCGAAGGGCGTCTCCGTCCGAGCGGCCGGCACACGCACCGCTGCGCCGCGCAGCGCCACGCAGGTCCAGTCCAGGGGCTCGACGCTCACCTTCGTCCGGAGCTGGAACCGCTTCAGGCGCGCGGCCACGAGCGATCCGTACCCCGCGTCGGTGTCGAGGACGTACGCGTCGTCGCCGGTCCGGGTCACCCGGACCAGCGCGGTGAGCTTCCCGTCGGGCTCGAGGAGCAGCGACGGTGCCGAGCAGCCGACGCCGAGGGACGCGACGTCCTGGCTCAGCTGGCCCTGGAGGTAGGCCGTCGCGTCGGGCCCGCTCACGGCCACGACGTCGACCGCCAGCGCGTACGCGCCCACCCCGGTGCGCAGCGCGGCGTACGCGTCGGTGACGGGCGGTTGGCTCACGAGACCACGGCGCCTTGGTCCGCGCTCAACGCTCGAGCTGCCCGGCGGCCGTCACCGCGGCGAGCAGCGCCGCAGCCTTGTGCCGGCACTCCTCGTCCTCCGCATACGGATCGCTGTCCGCCACGATCCCCGCACCCGCCTGGACGGACGCGCGCCCGTCGGGTCCCACGACCATCGTGCGGATGGCGATCGCGGTGTCGAGGTTGCCCGAGAAGTCGAGGTAGCCCACCACGCCGCCGTAGACGCCGCGCTTGGTCGGCTCCAGGTCGTCGATGATCTCCATCGCGCGGACCTTCGGCGCCCCCGACAGCGTGCCCGCCGGAAACGTCGCACGCAGCACGTCGACGGGGCCGAGGCCCTCCCGGAGCCTCCCGGACACCTGCGAGGTGAGGTGCATGATGTGGCTGTAGCGCTCCACGGTCATGAGCTCGTCGACCTGCTCGGTGCCGTACTCGACGACCCGACCGACGTCGTTGCGAGCGAGGTCGACGAGCATGACGTGCTCCGCCAGCTCCTTCGGGTCCTCGATCAGCTGCGCGGCGAGCAGGCCGTCCTGCTCGTCGGTCGAGCCGCGGGGCCGGGACCCCGCAATCGGCCGGGAGGTGACGACGCGGTCACGAAGGCGCACCATCGGCTCGGGGGAGGAGCCGACCACCGTGACCTCGTCGAAGCGCAAGAAGTAGAGGTACGGGCTCGGGTTCAAGAGCCGGAGCGCGCGGTAGACCTGGAAGGGGTCCGAGCGGAGGTCGACGTCGAAGCGCTGCGAGAGGACCACCTGGAAGATGTCCCCGGCGTCGATGCGCTCCTTCGCGACGGCGACCGCGTCGCGGTACGCCTCGGGCGTCATCGTCCGGCGCGTCTCGGCCGCAGCCGGCCGCTCCGGCATCGCGACCGGCCCTGCCGGCTCGGCGCCGCCCGAGAAGCAGTCCGAGGCGAGCGCTGCCAGCCGCTCCGAGGCGTCCGCGTACGCGCGGTCCACCTCGTGGCGCGACCAGGCGGGGTCGACCGGCACGTTGTCGATGAGCACGACCCGCTGGAGCCAGTGGTCGAAGGCCGCGAGCTGCCCGATCACGAAGAGCGCGGCGTCGGGGTGGCCGAGGTCGTCGTGGGGGACGTGCGGCAGCCGCTCGATCTCCCGCACGACGTCGTACGCGAGGTAGCCCACGACCCCGGACTGGAGCGGCGGCAGCTCCGGGAGCACGGGGGCGCTGCACGCCGAGAGCAGCCGCTCGAGCACCGTGAGCACGCCGGACGCGCCCTGCGTCGGCACGGGGAGCTGGCCGCAGGCGACGACGTCTGCGCCGCGGGCGGTGATCGTCGCGAGCGGGCGCCTGCCGACGAAGGAGTACCTGCCCCACCGCTCCCCCCCCTCCACCGACTCGAGGAGGAAGCCGGGCGCGTCGCCGACCATCGCCGAGAAGGCGCCGACCGGCGTCAGCCGGTCGCCCACGACCGCGGTCCACACCGGCAGGACCCGCTGCCCGCTGCCCGCGAGGGCGCGGAAGCCTTCGAGCTCGGGACGGAGGGGCAGCGCCGGGCGACGCACCGCGTCCGACCGCGGCGTCAACGGCCCGTGCCCTCGGGCTCCCGCCCCGGCGGGGGGACGCCGGGGCCCCTGGCAAGGGCGCGGTAGAAGCACGACCACTCCTTCGTGTGGCACGCACCGTCGCCGTGCTGGTCGACGAGCAGCAGCACCGCGTCGCCGTCGCAGTCGACGCGCACCTCACGGACGAACTGGCGGTCGCCCGACGTCTCGCCCTTGCACCAGTGCTCGCCGCGGCTCCGGCTGAAGAACCACGATCTGCCCGACGCGATCGTCCGCTCGAGCGCCTCGCGGTCCATGTGCGCGACCATCAGCACGTCTTTGGACGCCGCATCCTGGACCACCGCGGTCACGAGGCCACGCGAGTCGAACGCCACGGACTCGAGCAGGGCGGCGTCGAGATCGACGAGCGGCACCCCGGGGGGGACCGTCACAGGTACAGGCCCGTGCTCCCGTCGAGGCGTTCGGACGCCACGGCGTGCACGTCCCGCTCGCGCAGGATGACGTACTCCTCCCCCTGCACCTCCACCTCGTAGCGGTCCTCGGGGTTGAACAGGACCTTGTCTCCGGGCTTCACGGACCGGACGTTCGGCCCGACCGCGACCGCCTCGGCCCACGTCAGCCGGCGCGACACCTGCGCGGTGGCCGGGATCAGGATCCCCGCACGCGACCGGCGCTCCCCCTCGGTGGGAGTGACCTGGACCATCACTCGGTCGAACAGGACGGTGATCGGTTGCTTCGGGTCCGCGCCCCTCGACGGCGCGGAAGGCTCCTTCGACGCGGCCGGGCCGGGCGGCGTCGCCGCGGGCGCGCGCTCGGAAGGCTCGGCGGTGTCGGACTTCGACCTGGATGGCACACTCGCACGGTACCGTGCCAACGGCACCCGTGCGCGCCGAACGGCGGACGGGCGCGCCGAGTTCAGCGCGCCCGTCCGCGAGATCAGGGAACGAACGTCCCGATGGCGCCGGCGCGTCGAGGTATGGTCCCGAGAGGGCCGCTCCTGCCCGCTTCCTGCTTCCGCCAACAGGAGCGGTCCCCTCGCCCGTCGAGGGCGGCCGGCGCGGTCTCCCTGGGCTGGCGAGGGTCGGGTCGCGTCCAGCTCAGCGCCCAGATCGGCTCCCCGTGGCCGTGCTGGAGGAGTAAGCTTTACGCGCTGGTTGCATCTCGTGCTCGATGGCCCGCCCCCCGGGGTGCCGTCGAAGGAAGGGGGCATGACGATGCGTGCGAAGCGGGCGAGAGCGACGTCGGCGAGACGGTTGGTCGCGGCGCTCGCCGTTGGAGCGACGGCGGTCTGGGCGAGCGGGTCCGCGTTCGCCGCCTCGGAGACCGGCGCCACGGCGAAGCCGGTCATCTTCTGGCCCTACACCGCGACGGTCACCTCCTCGAGCGTGGCCGCCCTCCACCTTGGCGAGGTGGTGGACCTCGTCCACCTCGTCAACCTCACCGTGGAGGACGTCGGCGCCCCCGTCGTGGGCCGGGCCACCTTGCACGTCCAGGTCTCGCCGTCCCCCTATGCGTGCCTGAACGGCTCGACAGTCAACGTGTTCGCTTTCCACGGTGAGCTCTTCCTCCACAACGGCCTCGAGGGCAGCCAGTGCACCTACGGGACCTGGGAGATCGCGCCGCGCTCCATCACCTCTCCGGTCGCCGCCCCTGCGATCGCCGGCACGGCCGTCGTGGGCCAGAGGCTCGTCGTCGAAGGGAGGCAATTCGGGCCCCCGATGGGGTCGGTCGTGCTCGTCGGCTACAGCGCCACGACCGCGGGCCCGGTCGTCGCCACGAGCGTCGTCGCCTGGTCGGCCGGCCGGGTCGTCGTGGCCCTGCCCGCCGGCCTTCACGCCGGCACCTACGACGTGCTCGTGTTCACGGCCTCCGGGGCGGTGGCGAGCATCCTCGTCGCGCTCCGCCCCGCCCCGCCGCCCACGACGGGGCTCTGGGTGCAGGAGCCCTCGGGCACCACCGCGAACCTGAACGCCGTCTCCTGCGTGCCGGGCAGGTCCCCGAGCGGGGTGACGACGGGCTACTGCTACGCGGTCGGCGACGGCGGGACGATCGTCTCTTCGGCCAACGGCGGCCTCACCTGGAGGACCGACGTCTCCCCGACCGCGGTCGACCTGAACGGCGTCTCCTGCGTGCCGTTCACCGGGCCCGGCGTCCGGGTGCCCGTGATCTGCTACGCCGTCGGCGACCAGGGCACGATCCTGTTCGAGAAGAACGGCCTGCCTTGGATCGTCGAGTCGCCCACCAGCCCCTCGACGGCCCTGCCCTTCTCCGCCGTC
>JAKAOD010000461.1 GCA_021823365.1 Actinomycetes bacterium
GGTCCGCGCCCTTCTGTACAACGAGCAGGTGACCGACCCGCTGACCGAGTCCCTGCTCGCCCTGGCGCAGCGAAGCGGCGTCCCGGTGGTCGGGGTCTACGAGACGATGCCGGCCCCCGGCTATGACTACCAGTCCTGGATGCTCGCCGAGACGCGGGCGCTCGATGCTGCCCTCGTCCACGGCCGCTCGACGGAACGGCTGTGAGCGGGATGACCATGCGCGAGTCCCTGCCGGGTGAGGAGGCGATGCAGCAGCACCCGATCACCGCGACCTCTGCCGGGGCAGCTGCCCGCGGCGCCGGTCGCTCGGACGGCGCCGCAGCGGCGGACGAGGTGCTGCGTGTCGAGGGCGTGTCGGTCAGCCTGGGCGGGCGGCGGATCCTCCGGGACGTCACCTTCTCGATCAGGGCGGGCGAGGTCGCCGGGCTGATCGGGTCGAACGGCGCCGGCAAGACGACGCTGCTCAGGGTCGTCCTCGGCCTCGAGCAGCCCGAGGGCGGGCGGATCCTCGTATGCGGCGAGCCGCGCGACCCCCGGCGGCGTCTCCTCGGGTACCTGCCGCAGAAGGTCGTCGTCGACGACGACCTCCCCCTGAGGGCGCGCGACGTCGTGGGCCTCGGCGTCGACGGCCACCGCCTCGGCGTTCCCCTGGCGCGACGGCACCGTAGGGAGGTCGTCGGCGAGACGCTGCGCGCCGTCGACGCGGCGGGCTTCGCCGACGTGCGTATGGGCCATCTCTCCGGGGGCCAGCAGCAGCGCGTGCTCATCGCCCATGCCCTCGCGGCGCGTCCCCGGCTCCTCCTGCTCGACGAGCCGCTCGCGAGCCTCGACCTCGCGAGCGCCCAGGAGATCGTCAGCCTGCTCTCCCGCCTCGCCCGCGATCACGGCGTGTCCGTTCTCGTCTCGGCGCACGAGATGAACCCGTTGCTGCCGGTCATGGACCGCGTCGTCTACGTCGCCGGCGGAAGGGTCGCGAGCGGTCCTGTCGCCGAGGTCGTGCGCTCCGAGGTGCTGAGCGCCCTCTACGGCGGCCACGTCGACGTGCTGCGGGTCCACGGGCGCGTCCTCGTCGTCACCGGCGAGCCGCCCCCCGACGGGGCCGACCGCGTCGAGCTCCCCGGATCGCCCCACAGCGCGGTCCTCTAGGACGGCCTCCGTGGGCGCCGTCCTCCGCCATCTCGTGGAGCCGGGCTTCCTCTCGAGCGGGCCGGTGCGCACCGCGCTTCTCACCGGCACGGTCGTCGCCGTGGTCTCCGGCGTGGTCGGCGTCCTCACCGTCGTGCGCGGCCAGTCCTTCGCCGGGCACGCGCTCTCCGACATCAGCGCGACCGGAGGCTCGGGCGCACTCCTCCTCGGCGCCTCGCCGATCGTCGGCTTCGTCGGCATCGGCGTCGTCGCTGCAGGGGCGATGGAGCTCATCGGGCTGCGGCGACCACGGACGCGCGACCTCGCGACCGGCGTCGTCCTCGGCGGGTCGCTCGGGCTGGCGGCCCTCTTCCTCTACCTCGACTCGACGGCGAGCACGACGACCGGCGTATCGACCACCGTGCTGTTCGGCTCGCCTTTCGCGATCTCCGCCTCGACCGTGCCCGTCGTGATCGCGCTCGGGACGGCGAGCCTTGCGCTCGTGCTCGCCGTGGGGCGGCAGTTGCTGCTCGCCACGCTGAGCGACGACCTCGCCCTCGCGCGCGGCGTTCGAGTGCGAGCCGTCGGGGCGGCGTACCTGCTCGCGCTCGCTCTCGCCGTGTCGATGTCGGCGCTGATGATCGGTGCGCTCCTCGGGACCGCCCTCCTCATCGGGCCAGCGGCTGCAGCCGTGCGGATGGCGCGCCGACCGCTGTCGGCCGCGGCCGCCGCCGCGGCGATCGGCGTCGGGGCGACGTGGATCGGTGTCCTGCTCGCCTACGACAGCTTCTACTGGCCGCCGACGGGGCGCGGCTGGCCGGTCAGCTTCTTCGTCGTCGCGCTCGTCTTCCTCTCCTACCTCCTCGCCGACCGACGGGCATCTTCCCGGTCGCGGCGGCCTGCGCGGGCCTAGCCGCCGTGTTCTCCTCGTTCATGACCAACACCTGGCTCGTCGCCTCGATGGTCGCCGTCGTCGTCGGAGCCGTCGGCTTCTTCACGGTGCTCCGCGGCTCCGCCTTTGCCGCCCACGCAATCCCACAGGGCGCTTTCGCCGGCGCGGCCGGCGCCGTGCTCGTCGGGACGAGCACGCTGCTCGGCCTCGGCGTCTTCGCCGTCGCCGGTGCCCTCGGCATCGGCTGGCTCGGCAGGCGGGCGAGGCGTGACGTGGCGACCGCGCTCGGGTTCGTGCTGATGCTCGCCGTGGGCGCGCTGCTGCTCTCGTTGAGTCAGGGCTACGAGCCCGAGATCGACGCCCTGCTCTTCGGGCAGGTGCTCGGCGTCGGCAGCTACCAGGTGCTGCCGACCGCCGTCCTCGGTCTCGTGAGCCTGGTCGCGCTCCTCGTGCTGTACCGGCCGCTCGTCCTCGCCGCCGTGCTGCCGGAGCTCGCCGAGTCGCGGGGCGTCGCCGTGGCGTCGACGGAGATCGCCTTCCTCGTCGTCGTCGGCCTGGCCACGGCGATGACCGTGCCCGTCGTCGGGGCCTCGCTGATGTTCAGCCTGATGATCGCCCCGGCCGGGGCAGCGAGGTCGCTCACCGACCGGCCGGCGCGGGCGCTCGTCTATTCCTCGACGATCTCGCTCGCCGTCGTCTGGGCGTCGATCGCCGGCTCCTACGCGTCGAACTGGCC
>JAKAOD010000462.1 GCA_021823365.1 Actinomycetes bacterium
GCAGACGGCGTCCTGGGCGAGCACGTCGGACGCATCCGGTCGGATCGAGTGCCCGTCGTGCTGCCAGCGCATGCAGCCGACTCGGAGCCGGGTGATTTCGTCAGAGCGCAGCCCGGCGAAGAGCCAGGTGAGGGTCACGGCCCGGATCAGCTCCATCGGGTAGTAGGTGTCGGCGGAGTTGCCCGGAAGGTCATCGGCCTCGAGGTTCAGTCCGGCCCATAGCAGTTTCGCCCACAGGTCGTCGTGGATCACCCTCGGGTCGGTGGCGATGAGCGCGCCGACACTGCGGGGGACGCCGAGGGCGCGGGCGGGGTCGAACCGGCGGGTGATCCACTCCCACTCCTGGCAGTCCCGGAAGAAGGTCCTCGTCGCCATCAAGATGTGCGCTTTGGTGCGCGGCGAGATCGGCTTGCCCTCCCGGGCTCCCAGTCCCTCTCGTCGCTGGACGTAGTCGCCGACCGACATCCGGTCGACGGCTGCCACCCATGCGGCACACGTCCCGCGCGTCCACTGCGAGGGTTCGGCGATCTCGGGGTGCTCGGCAGCGAGCCAGCGCCCGGCTTTCGCCATGATCGTGCGAATGATGGCGCGCACCTTCGGGGTGAGCGTCGAAGTCGCGTGCCAGCGCTCGACCCAGGCAGTCCAGGAGGGGTCGGCCCCCTCGATGACCGGGGCGGCGTTGTAACCGGTGCGCACCGGCGCGTCGCAGTGTCCGAGGGCGGCGACAGCACGCTGGAGGGCGTAGAGGATGGGCAGCTGGTAGTCGCTCGTCGCCGGATGTGCCCGCAGCCGGTCGAAGGACGCGGTGCTGAGATCTTTGAGCAGCGGGCTCCGGTTCACGAGGAGCGCGTGGGCGACGATGCCCCGAAGCTGGTGGCGGGCCACTTCGGGGATCCGATAGCCCCAGGTGTCGAGGGTCGCCGCCACCTCGGTGATCGAGGTCTCGACGGCGTCTGCGCCCAAGACGAGTTTGGCGAGATGCAGTCGGTTGAAGGTCCCGAGCTGCTCGAAGCGGTCGAATCCCTCGACCAGGTAAGCGAGGGCGACGACGAAGGGACGGACGGTGGTCTCGGTGGGAAGCAACCGCTCGGCGAGGAAGGTCTCGGCGCTCTGACCGAGGAGCCCCGCCCACTCGTCGCTGCTCCAGGCCCACCACGGCCGCCCGAGCACCCCGCAGTGCTCGAGCACCAGCCCGACGGCGTGCAGGCCAGCGCGGCGGTGACGAACGTCGTCTCGGTGATGAAGGGCGGCCCGGACGGTATCGAGCGGCTCAGCGAGGCGGGCAAGCGCCCTCCACGACGTTGCCGTGCGGCGCGGGACACCTCCCCGCGAGCGGTTGCGGCGCAGCCCTTTGGGCCCGATGGCCTGAAGCGCCGTGCGCTCCTCGTCGCTCAACACGGCGGTGGGGTCGACGCCTCGCGGTTCGACGGCCATCCACTGCCTTCGACGCGGCTCTGCGCTGGCGGGGACGGGAACGGTGACGGCGCTCACTTCTGGCCGGCCGTCGTGTCGTCGCCCGACAGGAGGCTGATGCGCCAGGCGTGGATCTCCGCCATCCCCCGGTTGAGCTTGTCGGAGAGCTCTCGACCCGAGAGATGGATGTAGCGAAGCGTCGAGTCCGTGCTCGCATGCCCGGCGAAGGTCGCGATGGCGTGCAGCTCCCAGCCCATGCGGGCGAGATCGGTCAGGCAGAGATGCCGCGTCGTATGCGTGGAGAACTGCGGGACGCCGGAAGTGAGCGCGACCCGGCGCACAACCTTCGACCAGGTCCACAAGCTGAGCGGCTCGGCCCGGTTGCGTCGGGACTCCGAGAGGAACAGCGGGCCGCGACTGCGGCTGATGGTGGCACGGTGATCCAGGTAGGCGGCGAACAGGACGCCCGTCGCGGCCGAGTAGGGCACCGCGCGTCCCCGCCGGGTCTTGGTCGTCTCGGCCCGGATCCGGATCATGCGGTGTCCCGGGTCGAGGTCATCGGTTCGAAGCGAGCACAGCTCCTCGCGTCGCAAGGCAGCGTCATAGGCGAGAGCGAGCATGAGGCGGTTACGGATCGGCTCGTCACGGAAGACGGCGAGCACGTCGAGCCACTGCTGCTCGGTCGGAATCCACGGCAGCTTCTCCAGGCGTGGCACAAGCCCCCGGTCGCCTCCGAGGCCGTGCCGGGCGCCATAGCGGCCGCGTCCTACCGGGTTCGAGCCACGGAGATCTTCTTCGATGAGGAAGTCGTAGAAGAGGCGGACCGGGACGAGGCGCTGCTGCAACGTGGCGTTGGCGAGCCCAGCGCCCGAATCGAGGGACAGCGTGTTCGCCCCGTGGCGACCCGGGCGGCTCGTCAGCTCCCGAACGAAGGATGCGACCTGGGCCCGGCCGGCGACGAGCGGGTCAACGCCGTTTCGCTCGCAGTGCTCAAGGTACTCAGCAAGCCCGCGCGCATAGGCGTCGATCGTCCGCGGCGCCCGACCGAGATCGGTCCAGATCTGCAGCCACTCGGCAGCTTGCTCGTGACGGCCGAAGACCGGCCACTTCTCCTCCAGTTCGATGGCCAAGGCGTCGTCGACCTTTCAGCTCGTGGGGTGCGGAAAGGCCATTCAACCCTGCCGCTTGATTCCACGTAACTAATAGGTAGAGCCAGCCCTCACCCGTAGGGACATAGGTGATGTCCCCGCAGGTCCGCCGCCCGGGCTCACCGACGGAGAAGTCCCGACGCACGAGGTCCGGAAGCGGCGGGGCCGTGACGTCGGGGATCG
>JAKAOD010000463.1 GCA_021823365.1 Actinomycetes bacterium
GATATATGCGGCCGTCGCCAAGACCGCGAGCGGCCAGCCGACGCGCTCGGAGGCGCTCGGGCACCAGGAGTTCCAGCTCGGCTACAAGGTGTTTCGCTCGCTCGAACCGTCCTGTCTCGCATGATGGCGGGTTCGAGCCCGCAGATGCTCCCGAAGGTGTCGCTCGTCACGAGCGGGATCGAGGTCACGCGACTCGTGCTCGGCTGCGCCCCGATCGGCGGGCTGCGGGCGATCTGCGAGCGACACGGTGTTCCGCTCCCAGCGGTCGCCCTGCAGTTCGCCGCGGCGCACCCTGCCGTCGACGCCGCCGTCGTCGGCGCCGCCACGCCAGCCGAGGCGCAGAGCAACGTCGCGTATCTCTCGACGCCCATCCCGCCCGAGCTGCTCGCCGAGCTTGGCGAGAAGGGGCTGCTCCCTGCGGAGCCGGGGCCGGCCGCCTCGTGAGCCCGGCAGATCGTGCGGCGCGTGGCGGAGAGGACGTCATCGCCCCGTCTGCAAGCCGCGCCGCCCCGAAGGCGGCCCGCGGCGCCGCGCTGGACCAGGACCGCGTCGCACCTGATCTCGTCCCGTACCTGGCGACGCTCGAGACGGTCGATCTCGACGATCTCGGGAGCGTACGCCGAGGCACCGAGGTCGACGTGCTGGCGTGGGACGCGGCAGTCCGCATCCGCCACGTCGTGATCCCCGGCCGCGGGGAGGCACCTTCGGTGCGGGTGCAGCTGTACGACGGGCGCACGAGCGAGAGGGACCAGTGCGGCATCGTGCACGTGCACGGCGGGGGCTTCGTCTCCGGCGACACGCACTTCGAGCACCGACGTTCTCTTGAGCTCGCGAGGGGTGGGCGCTGCCTCGTCGCGAGCGTCGAGTATCGACTCGCCCCCGAGCATCGCTATCCCGCCGGGTTCGAGGACTGCTGCTCGGTCCTCGACTGGCTGCACCACAATGCCGGTGAGCTCGGACTGGCGGCGCGAAGGATCGGTGTCGCCGGAAGCAGCGCCGGCGGATGCATCGCCGCGGCACTCGCGATGCGCGCGAGGGATGCGGGGACCTCGCCGATCGCCTTCCAGATCCTCGTCTACCCCGTGCTCGACTGCCGGCCCGGGTCACGATCGGTGGCGCAGTTCGCAGACGTCCCGGGATTCTGCGGGCGGAACGTCGCGCAGATGTGGGCGCACTACCTCGGAGGCCGGGCCCCTGACGCCTACGCCGCTCCCGCCCTGGCGTCGGATCTCTCCGGCTTGCCACCGGCGTTCGTCAGCGTGGCGGAGCTCGACCCGCTCAGAGACGAGGCGATCGACTACGCGAAGCGCATGCTCGACGGTGGGGTTCCGGTCGAGCTGCGCGTCTTCCCCGGCACATGGCACGGCTTCGACCTCGTCGCGCCTGAGAGCGCGACGGCCCGGGCGTTCAACGGCGCCGAGGTCGAGGCACTGCGCCGGCTGGTGGGATGGGCGCGATGACCGCGTCGCGCGGTCAGAGCTGGAAGGCCTCGGCGATCGAGCGCTCCGCCTCGGCATAGGCGAGACCGGCCTTGGCGAGGAGCTCGGCGATGGCGACGAGCGCCTGGTTGACGTGGTCGGCGCCGGCGTGCCACTGGGTCCAGAGCTGCTCGAACGACTCTCGGGCGGCGCCCTGCCAGCCTTCCATCAGCGGCGCGATCTTGCCCTCGAGGTCGCGGACGAGCATCTCGATCGCCTGCGCGCCCTGGTGCACCTCGCCCGAGAGCGCCTGGAGGTCCTCCGGGCGAACACCGATCTGGCTGGGCATGGCTCGACCTCCGCTGAGCTGCCTGGGCGGTACCCTTCCTTACAAGTTGTGACCAGGAGGGGCGTGGAGGGCGTCCGGCACCGGTCGCCCAATGCCTAGCACAGCGCCGCCGCCGTGGGCTCTGGCGCAGCGCTCAACCGGCCCCGCCCCCGGCCCCAGCGCGCGCGGAAGGAGGAAGGGGGACGACAATGGTCGTCGAGAGCCAGTTACCTCGTGCACCGTCTGGCCAGGCGATCTGGCTCGGCCTGGCGGCCATACAGCAGCGGGACAGCGCCGGACTCCCACCGGCTTCGCTGCCCAGGCGGCTGCGCCGGGCCTACATGCGCCCGAGGCGCTCTGCGACGACCTCGGCGACGAGCGCGCAGGTTGCAGAGAACGACCGGTCTCGTCCGAAGCGGTGGAGGAGTGCGACGAGCTCCACGCGATCCTCGGGCGAGCCCGTCGCGGAGGCGAGGCGGGCGGCGTCGAGGCCGTCGGCCGAGTCCCCGACGACGACGAGCGCCGGCGCACGGCCGGCGAGGCGGCGGAGCACCCCGGACACGACCTTGCCCTCGAGGGACGTCGCGTCGAGTCGGCCCTCGCCGGTGAGGACGAGGTCGGCGCCCTCGAGCGCCGCGTCGAGCCCGACGAGCTCGGCGACCAGGTCGAAGCCGGAGACGATCTCGCCGCCGAGGGCGGCGAGCCCGCCGGCGAGCCCGCCCGCCGCGCCGGCGCCCGGGACGGTCGTGACGTCGACGCCCTGCCGTGCCCGGTAACTCTCGGCCAGGGTGGCGAGACGCGCCCCGAGCGTCGCGACCTCTTCCGGGCCGGCGCCCTTCTGAGGGCCGTAGACGCGCGCCGCATCGAGAAACGCCGTGCGCACGTCGGTCGCGACGTAGAGGCGTGCCCCGGCGAGCCTGCCGGCTCCGTCCAGGAGGTCCATCTCCTCGAGCGCCTCGAGCGCCCCGGCGCCCCCGTCCGTCGTCGCC
>JAKAOD010000464.1 GCA_021823365.1 Actinomycetes bacterium
CGGTCGCCTACGTGCCCCGCGCCCGGCACGCCCTGGCGGAGGCCCGGGCGGCGGGCGCGGGGAGTAGCTTCGAGCCAGGTCGCGCGAGCCCGACGCCGCAGGGCGGGGGCGCGCCCCGGTGACGGGGATCGCTGGAGGCAGCCCGTGAAGGCGGTCATCATGGCCGGCGGCGAGGGGACCCGGCTTCGACCGCTGACGATGAGCCAGCCCAAGCCGATGCTCCCGATGGCCAACCGGCCGATGGCCGAGCACGTCGTCTCGCTGCTCAAGCGCCACGGCTTCGACGAGATCGTCGTCACGGTGGCCTTCCTGGCGAGCACGATCCGGACCTACTTCGGCGACGGGTCGGAGTTCGGCGTCCGGATCATCTACGCGACCGAGCACACGCCGCTCGGGACGGCCGGCTCGGTGCTGAACGCGCGCGACGAGCTGGAGGAGCGCTTCCTCGTCATCTCCGGCGACGTCCTCACCGACGTCGACCTCACCGAGCTCGTCCGGGTCCACGAGACGTCCGGCGCCGTCGCCACGCTCGCCCTCAAGCCGATGGACAACCCGCTCGAGTTCGGCATCGTCATCACCGACGAGGCCGGCCGGATCGAGCGGTTCCTCGAGAAGCCGACGTGGGGCCAGGTCTTCTCGGACACCGTGAACACCGGGATCTACGTCCTCGAGCCGGAGGTGCTCGACGAGATCCCCCCCGCGCGGGCCGTCGACTTCTCCGGCGAGGTCTTCCCGTCGCTTCTCGGGCGCGGGGCGCACCTGCAGGGCTTCGTGACCGACGGGTACTGGGAGGACGTCGGCACCCTCGCGGCCTACCTGAGCGTCCACCACGACGTGCTGGACGGCAGGGTCGCCGTCGACCTCGACGCCTTCCCCCTGCGCCCGGGCGTGTGGGTCGGCGAGGGGGCGGAGATCGACCCCTCGTCCCTGGTCGAGGGGCCGGCGCTCATCGGGTCCAACTGCAGGATCGGCCCGAGCGTGCGGCTCGGGCCCTACTGCGTCCTCGGCGCGAACGTCAGGATAGGCGAGGGCGCGGACATCGAGCGCAGCGTCGTGCACGACAACTGCTACGTCGGCTCGCGCGCCTCCGCTCGGGGGAGCGTCGTCGGCCGCTCCTGCGAGCTCAGGCACGGCGTTCGCCTCGAGGAGGGCGTCGTCCTCGGCGACGGCTGCCGCGTCGGCAACGACGCCGTGCTGGCGGCGGGCGTCAAGGTCTACCCGAACAAGGTCGTCGAGGCCGGGGCCACCGTGACGTCCTCGGTCATCTGGGAGTCCCGAGCCTCGCGTTCGCTCTTCGGCGGCGTCGGGGTCGGCGGGCTCGCCAACGTCGACCTGTCCCCCGAGCTCGCCCTGCGCGTCGCGATGGCGTACGCCACCTCGCTCCCCAAGGGGGCGACGGTCACGACCTCGCGGGACTCGAGCCGGGCGGCGAGGATGCTCAAGCGCGCGGCGATGGTCGGGCTGAACGCGGCCGGCCTGCACGTCGAGGACCTCGAGGCGGCCACCGTCCCGGTGACCCGCTTCCACGTCCGCACCGGCCAGAGCCGCGGTGGCGTGACCGTCCGGCTCGATCCGGGCGACCCCCAGTCGGTGGTGATCCGCTTCCTCGACGCCGACGGGAACGACCTCGACGAGGCGGCGCAACGGCGGGTCGAGCGCCTCTACAACCGGGAGGAGGCGCGCCGCGTCCTCGCCGCCGAGATCGGCGACATCGAGTTCCCGCCGCGCACGGCGGAGCTGTACACGGCGGCGCTCGTCGCGAGCGTCGACCTCGAGGCGATCCGCCGGGCGCGCTTCAAGCTCGTGCTCGACTACGCCTACGGCACGGCGAGCCTCGTCATGCCGAGCGTGCTCGCCAAGCTCGGCGCCGACGTGCTCGTCGTCAACCCGCTCGTGTCGACGCCGGGGATGATCTCCTACGACCGCAGGGCGCACAGCGAGCGGCTCGCCGAGCTCGTACGCTCCTCCGGCGCCCATCTCGGCGCGGTGATCGCCCCCGGCGGCGAGCAGCTCGCGCTCGTCGACGACGGCGGCCACGTGCTGAGCGACGCCGAGGCGCTGCTGGCGCTCGTGAAGCTCGTCGCCTCGTCCGTCCGCAGGGCGCGCCTCGTCGTGCCGGTGAACGCGACGAGCGCCGCCGTGGGCCTCGCGTCGGGGCTCGGGGCGGAGGTGACCTTCGCCAAGGTCGGAGCCGCAGACCTCGGCGACGCGGCGGCCAAGTCCGGCGCCCACTTCGCCGGCGACAGCGACGGTGGCTTCGCCTTCCCGCAGTTCCTGCCCGCCCAGGACGCCGTCTCGGCCCTCGTGCACCTCCTCGCGCTCCTCGCTCGAGAGAGCGTCTCGCTCTCGGCGCTCGTCGCGACGCTTCCCCGCACCTGCGTCGTCCACCGCGAGGTCGCGACGCCGCAGGAGCAGAAGGGGGCGGTGATGCGGGGCGTGCTCGAGCTCGCGCGACCCGGCGAGCTCGTCCTCGTCGACGGCGTCCGCTGGGACGACCGAGGCGGGTGGACCCTCGTGCTGCCCGACCCGGACCGACCGGTCACCCACGTCTACGCCGAAGGGGGCGACGCCGCCGACGCCGAGGCGCGCCTTGCCCGGGCGACGGCGGGGATCCGGGAGCTCCTCGGCGCCTGATTCCCTATGGACGACGCGCTGTCAAGCCGTCCTCTTGACTCGGGTTCCGCGCTCGGCTGGAGTGGTCGGCGGGGAAGGTCGCCTCGTCCTG
>JAKAOD010000028.1 GCA_021823365.1 Actinomycetes bacterium
CGATCTAGCGGCGCCGGGGGGGTCGGCGCGGGTGGCCCGTCGTGCTCGAGACGCTGGTGCACGGCACCTCGGCGGCACCGGTATGGTGAGCCGAGGCGGACCCGCTACGCGGTGGGGACAGGATCGGGGAGGTGGTTCCGACGCCTGATCGAGCACACGAGGAAGGCGGCGAGTCCCGCGTCGAGATCGAGGCGCTGCGCGCCAGGCTCGAGACGGCCAACGAGGAGGTGCACGCCCTCAGGCGGCGCCTCCAGGAGAGCCCCGGGCGCGTCCAGGCGCTCGAGGAGCGGCTGCTCGAGTCCAAGGGCCAGCTCGCCCACGCGGTCTCCCAGAACGAGAAGCTGACCTTCACCCTCCAGCAGGCGAAGGAGCAGCTCGCCGCGCTGCGCGAGGAGGTGGAGAAGCTCACGCAGCCACCGGCCGCCTACGGCACCTACCTCGGGACCAACGACGACGACACCGTCGACGTCTTCTCGGGAGGCCGCAAGATGCGCGTGTCGGTCCACCCCGACATCGACCTGGACACCCTGTCGAGGGGCGACGAGGTCGTGCTGAACGAGTCGCTGAACGTGGTGCTCGCGCGTCCCGGCGAGCTGGCGGGGGAGGTCGTCACCCTGAAGGAGGTGCTCGATCCCGGCCACCGGGTGGCGGTGTTCGTCCGTGCGGACGAAGAGCGGGTCGTCGAGCTCTCGGACGCGATGGCCGGCATCCGACTCCGTGCCGGGGACGCGCTGCTGATGGACTCGCGCAGCCAGCTCGTCATCGAGAAGCTCCCGCGCCCCGAGGTCGAAGAGCTCGTCTTGGAAGAGGTGCCGGACATCACCTACGCGGACGTCGGCGGTCTCGACGCCCAGATCGAGGCGATCACCGACGCGGTCGAGCTTCCCTACCTCCACCGGTCGCTCTTCGGGGCGTACCGCCTGCCGGCGCCCAAGGGAATCCTCCTGTACGGACCGCCGGGATGCGGCAAGACCCTGATCGCGAAGGCCGTGGCCAACTCGCTCGCGAAGAAGGTCGCCGAGGCGACCGGCAACGCCAACGTGCGCAGCTACTTCCTCAACATCAAGGGCCCCGAGCTGCTCAACAAGTATGTCGGGGAGACCGAGCGCCAGATCCGTCTCGTCTTCCAGCGCGCGCGCGAGAAGGCCGAAGAGGGCGTGCCGGTCATCGTCTTCTTCGACGAGATGGACTCCCTGTTCCGCACGCGCGGGACCGGGATCAGCTCGGACATGGAGTCGACGATCGTCCCCCAGCTCCTCGCGGAGATCGACGGCGTCGAGGCTCTGCGCGACGTCATCGTGATCGGCGCGTCCAACCGCGAGGACCTGATCGACCCCGCGATCCTCCGGCCTGGACGCCTCGACGTGAAGATCAAGATCGAGCGGCCCGACTCGGAGGCGGCCACCCAGATCTTCGCCAGGTACCTCCGGGCCGACCTTCCCCTCGACGCCGGAGAGGTGGAGCGGATCGGCGGCGGCGACCCCGAGAAGGCCGCGAGATCGATGATCGAGGCGACGGTCGCCGAGATGTACCGCGCCGACGACGCCAACCGCTTCCTCGAGGTCACCTACCAGAACGGCGACAAGGAGCTCCTGTACTACCGCGACTTCGCCTCCGGAGCGATGATCGAGAACATCGTCCGACGGGCGAAGAAGCTGGCCATCAAGCGCGAGATCGCGGGGGAGGGCACCGGCATCCGCACCTCGGACCTCGTCGAGTCGATCCGCCAGGAGTACAAGGAGAACGAGGACCTCCCGAACACGACCAACCCCGACGACTGGGCACGGATCTCGGGGAAGAAGGGCGAGCGGATCGTCTACGTCCGGACCCTCATGAGCGAAGACCGGGACGGCAGGGGGGGCCGGGCGATCGAGCGGGTGGGCACCGGCCAGTACCTGTGAGCGAACCCAGAGCGGGTGGGCACCGGCCAGTACCTGTGATCCACCCCAGCACCGCTGAAGTGGCGAGCAGGTAGGGTCGCACCGTGGCCATCCCCAAGGTCTGCGGGATCGAGACCGAGTACGGCATCCACGCCCCGGGCGGCGACGGAAACCCGATCGCGGCGTCGTCCGTCCTCGTGAATGCGTACGCGACCGAGGCGGAGCGGCGCACCGACTGGGACTTCGAAGACGAGACACCGGCCAACGACGCGCGAGGCTTCACGCGTGAAGGGTCGCTCGCCCCCGTCGTCGAGACCCATCTCGCCAACACCGTCCTCACGAACGGGGCGCGCTACTACGTCGACCACGCCCACCCCGAGTACTCGTCGCCCGAGTGCGCCGATCCGCTCAGCTGCGTCCTCTACGACAAAGCCGGCGAGGAGGTGCTCCGCCGCTCGATGCGCGCAGCCGCCCACGTCTACCCGAACGCGCCCGCAGCCGTGGTCTACAAGAACAACTCCGACGGCAAGGGCAACTCCTACGGCTGCCACGAGAACTACCTCATGGACCGCGCCGTTCCCTTCGCGAAGGTCGCGGCCGCGATCGTCCCGCACTTCGTCACCCGGCAGATCTTCACCGGCGCAGGCAAGGTCGGGGCGGAGACTGCCGCGCTCGACAGGTCGGCGGTCACCTTCCAGATCTCCCAGCGGGCGGAGTTCTTCGAGGAGGTCATCGGCCTCGAGACCACGCTCAAGCGTCCGATCGTGAACACCCGGGACGAGCCACACGCCGACCCGCGGCGGTTCCGCCGGCTCCACGTGATCGTGGGCGACGCCAACCTCGCGGAGGTGGCCACCTTCTTGAAGGTCGGCACGACGGCGCTCGTCCTCGCCATGGTCGAAGACGACGTCTCGCCGCCGCGCGACCTCACCCCTGCAGACCCCGTCAGGTCCCTGCACCAGGTGTCGACGGACCTCACCCTCGCCCGCCCCTTCACGCTGTCGGACGGCTCGACCGCCACCGCCCTCGCGGTGCAATGGGAGCTGTACACGGCCGCCAAGAAGTACGCCGACCACCACGGGCTCGAGGTGCTCGGCAGCGACGAGGTGGGGGAGCAGGTCCTCCAGCGATGGGAGGCGGTCCTCCACGGGCTCGAGCAGGACCCCTCCACGCTGGCCCGGCAGCTCGACTGGGTGGCCAAGCACCGGATCGTCGAGGCCTACCGCGAGCGCCACGGTTGTGAGTGGGGGGACAGCCGGCTCGCCGCCCTGGACCTCCAGTACCACGACCTGCGGCCCTCGCGTTCGCTCTACGCCCGCCTGGGCATGGAGCGGCTGGTCGACGACGAGGCCGTCGCGTCCGCGGTGACAACGCCGCCGGCCGACACGCGGGCGTGGTTCCGTGGTCAGTGCCTCGCCCGGTGGCCCGAGGCCGTCGTGACCGCCAACTGGGACTCGCTCGTGTTCGACCTGGGCACCGACCCGCTCCGGCGCGTCCCTATGATGGACCCCCTCAGGGGGACCGCGGCTCACACCGCGGCGCTCCTGGAGGCGAGCGCGAGTCCCGCGCAGCTGCTGGAACGGCTGAGCGCGTGACTCCCGAGGATGTTTCGGCGCAATGACACCCGCAGCGTCTGCAGCCGGGATAAGACATTGAGGTGCACGAGGTGACGACCTGATGGCTGAGCGGGAGTTGAAGCGCAAGAGCGCGCCGGCTCGCACCGAGACCGAGGTGATCGAGGAGGCGCCGGCCGCGTCCGAGCGCGGCGAGAAGATCAAGGCGGAGCTCGACGACCTGATGGACGAGATCGACGAGGTCCTCGAGGACAACGCCGAGGAGTTCGTCCGCAACTACGTCCAGAAGGGCGGGCAGTAGCACCAGGTGGCGCTCCCGCTCTTCCCACCGACCGAAGACCCCGGACCGGACTTCTCCAGGCTCCTGCGGGGCAGCGGCGTCTCCGCCGCGCCGCAGGCGGGGGACCTCGCGCTGTCGGTGCGCCACGCCACCACCGTCGTCGCGCTGCGCTTCGCGAACGGGATCGTGATGGCCGGTGACCGGCGCGCGACGGAGGGCCACGCCATCGCGCACCGTGCCATGGAGAAGGTCTTCCCGGCCGACCGCTTCTCGGCGGTCGCGATCGCTGGCGCCGCCGGGTTCGCCGTCGAGATGGTCCGCCTCTTCCAGACCCAGCTCGAGCACTACGAGAAGGTCGAGGGCGTGACGCTCAGCCTCGAGGGGAAGGCGAACCAGCTCGCCCAGATGGTCCGCCAGCAGCTGCCGCTCGCGATGCAGGGCCTCGCGGTCGTCCCGCTGTTCGCCGGCTACGACACCGGGAGGGGCGCCGGGCGGATCTTCAGCTACGACGTGACCGGCGGCCACTACGAGGAGGCGGACTACCAGGCGACCGGCTCGGGGGGCCGGGACGCGCGCACGACGGTCAAGCTCGGGTTCCGCGAGGGCCTGTCGCGAGCCGAGGCCGTCGAGCTCGCCATCCAGGCGCTCTACGAGGCGGCGGACGAGGACTCGGGGACCGGTGGGCCCGACGTCGTCCGCGGCATCTACCCGACGGTCGCGGTCGTGACCGCCGAGGGGTACACGGAGGTGCCCGAGGAAGAGGTTGCCGACCGCTTCCGGGCCCTCATCGACCGGAAGCGGATCGAGCGCGACGCGGCCGGGAGCGTGCCGGGCGGAGGTGAGCCGGCATGACGATGCCGTTCTACGTCGCGCCGGAGCAGGTGATGAAGGACCGGGCCGAGTACGCCCAGAAGGGCATCGCCCGCGGACGCTCGCTCATCGCCACCGTCTTCGCCGAGGGCGTCCTCATCGTGGCCGAGAACCCCTCGCGCTCGCTCCACAAGATCAGCGAGATCTACGACCGCATCGCGTTCGCCGGGGTCGGCAAGTACAACGAGTACGACCAGCTGCGCGTCGCCGGCGTGCGGCACGCAGACACGAAGGGCTTCGCCTTCAGCCGCGAGGACGTCGACGCGCGCTCCCTCGCCAACTTGTACGCCCAGTACCTGGGGAACGTCTTCACCCACGAGATGAAGCCGCTCGAGGTGGAGATCCTCGTCGCCGAGCTCGGGACGAACGGCAAGCCCGACCAGCTCTACCACATCGCCTACGAGGGCACGATCACCGACGAGGACCGCTATGCGGTGCTGGGAGGCGACGCGGAGACCATCTCCGAGCGGGTCGGCGCCGACTGGCGCGGCGACCGCGACCGCGCCGAGGCCGTCCGCGCGGCGGTCCGGGCGCTCGCCGGGCCGGAGCGGACCCTCGGACCTGGTGACCTCGAGGTGGCGGTCCTCAGCCGGGCGAACGGCCGGCGCACCTTCCGCAGGGTCACCGACGGCGAGCTCACCGAGATCCTCTCTGGGAGCTCCGCTGCGCCGGAGGACGCGGCCCAGACGTCACGGGCGACCCGCAGCGGTCGCACCACCCGGTCGGCGGGCGGCGGCACCGGGGGGGACGCCGCCCGCGACCGGGACGCAGCGCAGCCGCCGGGCTGACGCCGCCCAAGACCGGGACGCAGCGCAGCCGCCGCATGCGCCTTGGGCCGGGTTGCCCGGCACTACCGTGGCTGCGTGGAGCGACGGATCTTCGGGCTCGAGAACGAGTACGGGGTGACCTTCACCCTGCGCGGCCAGCGACGGCTCAGCCCGGACGAGGTGGCCCGCTACCTCTTCCGCCGCGTGGTGAGCTGGGGCCGCTCGTCGAACGTCTTCTTGGAGAACGGCGCGCGGCTGTACCTCGACGTCGGCAGCCACCCGGAGTACGCGACGCCCGAGTGCGACCGCGTCGGTGACCTCGTGGTGCACGACAAGGCCGGGGAGTGGATCCTCTCCCAGCTCGTGGCCGGCGCGCAGGCCCGGCTGCGCGAGGAGGGGATCCGCGGCGACGTCTACCTCTTCAAGAACAACACCGATTCCGCCGGCAACTCCTACGGCTGCCACGAGAACTACCTCACGGAGCGCAACGACGACTTCAACCGGTACACCGAGGTGCTCATTCCCTTCCTCGTGAGCCGGCAGATCTACGCGGGCGCGGGCAAGGTCCTCCAGACGGCGCGCGGCGCTGTCTACTGCATCAGCCAGCGGGCGGAGCACATCTGGGAGGGAGTGTCGTCCGCCACCACGCGCAGCCGCCCCATCATCAACACCCGCGACGAGCCTCACGCCGACGCCGAGCGCTACCGCCGCTTGCACGTCATCGTCGGCGACTCGAACATGAGCGAGTACGCAACGTTCCTCAAGATCGGCGCGACGAGCATCCTGCTCGCCATGCTGGAGGACACCGGCACGGTGCTGCGCGACCTCACGCTCGAGAACCCGATCCGGGCCATCCGCGAGATCAGCCACGACATCACCTGCGAGCGCAGGGTCCGGCTGGCCAACGGCCGGGAGATGCGGGCGCTCGACATCCAGATGGAGTACCTGGAGCGGGCGCTGCGGTTCCGGGACCGCCACGGTCTCGGCCCCGAAGAGGAGCGGGCCCTCGAGATGTGGCAGCACTGCCTGAAGGGCCTCGAGTCCGACCCGCTCTCCTTGTGGCGGGAGTGCGACTGGGTCGCGAAGTTCCGCCTCATCGACCAGGTCCGCCGTCGGCACGGCCTCCCGCTCTCCCACCCGAAGGCCGCGCTCGTCGACCTCATGTACCACGACGTGGACCGCAGCAGGGGGCTCTTCTACAAGCTCCAGGCGCGCGACCAGGTGGACCGCACCTGCGCGGACGCAGACATCGCGGCGGCGATGACCGAGCCCCCGCAGACGACGAGAGCTCGGTTGCGGGGCGCGTTCGTGCGTCGAGCGAAGGAGCGCCGGCGCGACTTCACCGTCGACTGGGTCCATCTCAAGCTGAACGACCAGGCGCAGAGAACGGTGCTGCTGAAGGACCCGTTCCGCTCGCACGACGATCGGGTGGAGCGTCTGATCGCGTCGCTGTGATGCGCGTGCGTGGGACGCCGCGCGCACCGATCGCCGGGCTGCCTCCGGCTGCGGGGGCGCCGTCCCCGGCGGGGCTGACTGCACCCTCTCGGGGGCAGCCTGTAGCCTCGGTAGCCCGTGAGCCAGGAACCCCCGACGCGCGCCGCGCCCGCACCCGGATCCCCGGACTTCGTCGCCGAACCTCCGCTGGTCTTCCCGGCCGACGGCGCCTCTGCCGACGGCGCCTCTGCCGACGGCGCCTCTGCCGACGGGGTAGTCGGCGCCTCGCACGGCGGGCCGCCCGACGGTGAAGTGCCCGACGCCGCAGACGGCGCTCCGCCGCGACGTCGCCGCACCCGTCGCTGGCTCGTCGAGTGGGCCGTCATCATCCTCGTCGCGGTCGGGGTGGCCTTCGGGGTGCGCACCTTCGTCGCGCAGACCTACTTCGTCCCTTCGACATCGATGTGGCCGACGCTCAAGGCGGGTGACCGGATCGTCGTGAGCAAGATCTACGGCGCGATCGAGCCGGGGGACATCATCGTGTTCAAGCGCCCGCCCGCCGAGCACTGCGGGGGCCCCCCGGTCCCGGACCTGGTGAAGCGCGTGATCGGCCTCCCGGGCCAGACGGTCTCGGCGCACGGCGGCAAGGTCTACATCACAGGCAGGCTCCAAAAGGAGCCCTGGCTGCCGAAGGGCACGCAGACGTTCACGACGATGACACATCCGTTCAAGGTGCCGAAGGGCGACTACTTCGTCATGGGAGACAACCGCGTCAACTCCTGCGACAGCCGTACTTGGGGGCCGGTGAAGGCGTCCTACGTCGTCGGGAAGGTGTTCCTCATCCTGTGGCCGCCCTCGCAGCTCAGGTTCTTCTGACGAGGCGGCGCCTGTAGGATCGGGCGCGCGTGCTGGACCTCAGCCCGACAAAGCTGCTCATCGTCCTCGTCGTCGTGGTGATCCTCCTCGGTCCGAAGCGGATCCCCGAGGTCGCCCGCCAGCTCGGCGCGGGCTGGCGGAAGCTCCGCGACCTGCACGGCCAGATCGACCGCGAGCTCCGCCAGACGATGCCGGACCTCCCGAGCAGCCAGGAGATCGTGCGCATGGCACGCTCGCCGATCAGCCTGCTGAGCCAGCTGGCGGACCGCTCGGGCACCCCGCCGGGGGACCCCGACCCGCTCGCGGCGAGCCAGGACGCAGGCCGGGGCGCCGATCCCCCCACGGGCGGCGCCTCCTTCGGCGCCCCGCCGGGGACCAGGGGACCGCTCCTCGGACCGCTGCGGCCGGGGCTTGCCCGCGAGGTGGGGGAGGGGGCCAACCGCGCCGCACGGGTCCGTCCGCCGGCGGGCCTCGATGCCGACGACCCGAACTTGAACTAGCCGATGGCGATGCCGCTGTCAGAACGCGTGTCGGCGTGGCGACGAACGCGGGCGCACCCCGACGCGATGACGATCGGGGAGCATTTCGGGGAGCTGCGCCGCCGGCTCCTCGTCGCGGTCGGCGCCTTCGTGGTCCTCACCTGCGTGTCGGTCTTCCTCTACAACTGGGAGTTCTCGCTGCTGCGCCATCCCTACTGCGAGATCGTCGCGACGCACAGCTGCAGCTTCTACGTCACCGCCCCCCTCGACGCGCTCAGCCTGCGCGTGAAGCTCGCAGCGTTCGGAGGCGCTGTCCTCGCGTCGCCGGTCGTGCTGTGGGAGCTGTGGCGGTTCATCACGCCGGGGCTCCGCCCTACCGAGAAGCGGTACGCGGTGCCCTTCGTCATCGCGTCGGTCCTCCTCTTCCTGTTCGGCTGCGCAGTCGTCTACGTGGTGCTCCCGCACACGCTCGGATGGCTCGTCCACGTGGGAGGCCCGAGGATCCGACCCCTGCTGAACCCGAACACATACTTCACGCTGGTCCTGCTGCTCATGGTGCTCTTCGGGATCACCTTCGAGTTCCCGGTCCTGCTCGTCGCGTTGCAGCTGGCGCGCGTGCTGAAGCCCGCGACCCTGCTGCGGCACTGGCGCTGGTGGGTGATCGGGATCACCCTCGCCTCCGCCTTCTTCACGCCGAGCTCGGACCCCTTCTCGATGATCGCGCTGGCCGTCCCGCTCACGTTCTTCTATTTCGCGTCCGCCGGCGTGGGCAAGCTCCTCCGCCGTTGAGCGCGCGCTCCGTGGACGGACCGGCGCAGGTGACCCCGGCCCTCGAGGCCCCGGCGGCGCAGGTGACCGCGGCCCAGCGCCGGCGTGCCCGCTTCCTTCGCAGGCTCCGCTTCCAGCCGGACCCCTTCCAGCTCGAGGCGTTCGGCGCGCTCGACGAGGGGCGTTCGGTCCTGGTCTCCGCTCCGACCGGATCCGGCAAGACCCTCGTCGCGGCGTACGCGGTCGACCAGGCGCTCGCAAGCGGCGGCAAGGCGTTCTACACGACCCCGCTCAAGGCCCTCTCGAACCAGAAGCACGCGGAGCTCTCCGCCGCGCACGGGAGCCCGCGCGTCGGGCTCCTGACGGGCGACACGTCGCTCCGGCCCGAAGCGCCGGTCGTGGTCATGACCACCGAGGTTCTCCGCAACATGCTGCTCGCAGGCTCGGACCTGCTCCTCGGCCTCCGCACCGTGGTGCTCGACGAGGTCCACTACCTCCAGGACCCCTACCGCGGCGGCGTGTGGGAGGAGGTCCTGGTGCTGAGCCCGCCGACGGTGACCTTCGTCTGCCTGTCCGCCACCGTGTCCAACGCGGCCGAGCTCGGCGACTGGCTCACGTCCGTGCGCGGCCCGACGACCGTCGTCGTGGAGCGGCGCCGGCCGGTCGTCCTCCACCACCACGTGGCCGTGCACCGCCGGCGCTCCGAGAGAGGAGGGGCGACCGGGACCGAGCTCTTGCCCCTCCTCGCCGACGGGAGGCCCGGAGGCGAGGCCCTCCGCCTCGACCAGGCGGCCCGGCGGATCGCGCGCGTCGAGCCCGTGGGGCGCTGGCACAGCGGGGAGCGGCAAGGCCCGCGTCTCCCGTTCCGCCCGCCACGGCGCACCGAGCTCGTGGAGGTGCTGGAAGACGGCGAGCTCCTCCCGGCGATCGTGTTCATCTTCAGCCGCGCTGCGTGCGACGACGCCGTCGGGCAGTGCCTGCGCGAGGGGATGCGCCTCACGGACCATCACCAGCGGTCCGAGATCCGCCGCGTCGCAGAGGCGCACGTGAAGGACCTGAGCGACGACGCGCTCGACGTCCTCGGCTATCCGCAGTGGCTCGAGGGGCTCACCTCAGGCGTCGCGGCCCATCACGCGGGCCTCGTCCCCGCGTTCCGCGAGACGGTGGAGGAGTGCTTCGCCGCAGGCCTCCTGCAGGTGGTGTTCGCGACCGAGACCCTGTCGCTCGGCATCAACATGCCCGCGCGCACCGTCGCCATCGAGCGGTTCGACAAGTACGGCAGCGCAGGCCGCGCTCCTCTCACCTCTGGCGAGTACGCGCAGCTCACCGGGCGCGCGGGGCGACGCGGCCTCGACGAGGTGGGCCATGCGGTCGTGCTGTGGTCCTTGGACACCCCGGCCGCCGAGATGGCGCGGATCGCGCTCGCTCCGCCGCCGGACCTCCGCTCGGCGTTCCGGCCGACCTACAACCTCGCCGTCAATCTCGTCCGTCGGTTCGACCGCCCCACCGCCTTGTCGGTGCTGCGGCGCTCGTTCGCGCAGTGGCAGGCCGGCGCGCCGCTGCGGCGAGACCTGCTGGTCGACCATCTCGGCCGTCGCCTCGCGGTCTTGGAGGAGCTCGGCTACGTGGACGACTGGAGCCTCACGGCCCGCGGCGCCCGGCTCGCGCGCGTGTACCACGAGTGCGACCTCCTCGTCGCCGAGGCCCTCGCCGAGGAGGTCCTGGACGGCGCGGAGCCGGCCGTGCTCGCCGGGGTCCTCTCGTCGCTCGTCTTCGAGCCGCGCCGTGTCCGGCGCCCGCCGGGCACGGCGGCTCACGGGCGGCGCAGGGGTGCCCGAGAGGCCTCGCACCGGCCGCAGCGGGGGAAGGGCGGCGGCGACCGGCTGGGGGAGGGGCGGCGCCGGGACATCGCCGCCCGGCTCGCCGCGCTCGACCGCCTCGCCGAGCGCATCCGGGGGGTGGAGGAGGTCCACCTCGTCCCTCGAACGCGCCGGCCGGAGCACGGGCTCGCCGGCGCGGTCGGCTCCTGGGCTCGCGGCGCCTCCTTCGCCACCGTGCTCGAGGTCGCCTCGAAGGACGCCGGGGAGATCGCCCCCGGCGACTTCGTCCGGACGGTGAAGCAGCTGGTCGACCTGGTCGGACAGGTGGCCGTCGTCGCGGCCGACCCGTCCACCTCGGCCGCCGCCAGCGCTGCGGCGCGCCTTTTGCGGCGCGACGTCGTCGCCGCAGGAAGCGCCCCGGACCCAGAGGACTGAGGTCCGCCACCTCCGCAGGGACGGGGCATAGCCTTGGCCGGGCCATGGCGCCCTACGTCCCCGAGGAGTTCACGCCCGAGGAGCGGGCCGTGCTCCGCCGCTACGTGACCAACCTCGACCTTCCGGTCTTCGCGTTGGTCAACCTCCCGGAGGTCGTGAAGGGGGCCCTGTTCGCCCGTTACTCCCGCTCCGCGAAGAGCCTGCGGCGCCTCTTCCTCGACGAGTTCGTGGGGGAGCTCGACGTCTCTGGCGACACGACGATCGACGCGACCGTCGGGCTGCGGCGCGCCGAGCACCTCTACGAACGCGTGTTCCTCGAGTACGGCGACGACTCCGTCGCCCAGCTCGGCGGCGTCCACCTCGCCTGCGAGCAGGCCTCGAACGTCCTCACCAAGGTGCTCGAGCGCGGGCGGTTGATGTCGTACCTCGAGCAGTCGACGCGCTACATCGCGTACGACCAGCGCCTCCCGAGCGGTCACTACCGCTACCACCGGCCGGCGGAGATCCTCGAGTCCGCGCTCGGCGCGCGCTACGTGGGCGACATGGACCGCATGTTCGACAGCTACGGCTCGCTCCTGCAGCGCCTCGTCGCCTGGCTGGGCAGCCGCTACCCCCGACAGCCCGGCGACTCGGACTTCGTCCACCGCCAGGCCCTGAAGGCCAAAGCGCTCGACGCGGCACGCGGGCTCCTGCCCGCCGCGTCGCTCTCGAACGTCGGCATCTACGGCGACGGCCAGGCCTACGAGCAGCTGTTGCTCCGGATGGCCGCCCATCCGCTCCTCGAGGTGCGTGCGTACGGGGCGATGATGCTGACCGAGCTCCGCAAGGTCATCCCCTCCTTCCTCCAGCGGGTCGATCTTCCCGAGCGAGGCGGGGAGTGGACGGCGTACCTCGCGACCACCCGCCAGGACACCGCACGAGCCGTCGAGCGGTTGTGGCCGGCGGCCGTCCCACGAGGGCCTGGGGGAGCCGGCCCCGACGCGGGCGTCGCCGTCGCTGCGGGACCCGAGGTGCGGCTTCTCGACTTCGATCCCGAGGGCGAGGAGAAGGTCCTCGCCGCCATCTGCTTCCCCCGCGGTGACGTCTCGGAGTGCGAGGCGCTCGCACGGGTCCGCGCCCTTTCGGCCGAGGACCGGCGCGCCCTGTTCGCCGCCTACGTCGGAGAGCGGAAGAACCGCCGGCACCGCCCCGGCCGCGCCTTCGAGCGCACTGGCTACCGCTTCGAGCTGGTGACCGACTACGGCGCGTTCCGGGACCTCCAACGACACCGGATCCTCACGATCGAATGGCAGCCACTTTCGACCGATCTCGGCTACGACCTCCCCGAGCTCGTGGTCGAAGCGGGGGAGGCCCCCGCGTTCGCAGAGGTGATCGAGCGCTCCGCGTCGTTGCGCGATGCGCTCGCAGAGCCGTTCCCCGAACAGGCGCAGTACGCGGTCGCGCTCGCGTTCAGGCTCCGCTACGTGATGCAGATGAACGCACGAGAGGCGATGCATCTCATCGAGCTGCGATCGGGCTCCCAAGGCCATCCCGTGTACCGCCGCGTCGCGCAGGAGATGCACCGCCTCGTCGCGCACGAAGCGGGCCATCGCGAGATCGCGGCAGCGATGGTGCACGTCGACCACACGCCCGTCGTGCTCGAGCGGCTCGACGCCGAGCGGCGCGCCGAAGAACGCAGACGCGCGCGCGCCGCAGGCGAGGGTTGAGCCTTTCCGGGTCTCCGGCGAGCG
>JAKAOD010000465.1 GCA_021823365.1 Actinomycetes bacterium
TCGGGGCCTCGCTTGTCCCCGGTAATCGATTCGCAGGTGCGATCCTGATCGGTGGCGCGCTCGGCGTGTCCTCCCTTCCGGTGATCGCCCGACTCGTCGATGAGCTACGGATCGCACGCCGCGACGTCGGCCAGCTCGCGCTCGCGACGGCAGTGGCGAACGACGTCTACGGGCTCGTGCTCCTCGCGGCGGTGAGCGCAACAGTGTCGGCTGTCGGAACGTCGGCCCTGCTCCGAACGGTCGGTGGCCTCGTCGGGTTCGTCGCGCTGTTCGCGCTCTTCGGCCAGCGGTGCGCTGACTTCTTCCTGAGCAAAGTGCGCCGCGAGGGGCCGAACCCGACGGCATCGATCGCCGTTGCGGTCGTCATGGCGCTCGGCGTCGCCGCGGCGGTCCAGGCGACGGGGGTCGAAGCGGCACTCGGTGCGTTCTTCGCCGGCGTGATCATCGGCCGCTCCCGCTTTCAGCACGGCGACACGCTCGCTCGCCTGCGCTCCTTCTCCGATGCCGTGTTCGCCCCGTTGTACTTCGCGAGCGCCGGGTTGCTCATCGATCTGAAGGACTTGTTCTCATGGCACCAGGTGACGGTGGTCACCGTGCTCTTCGTCGTCGCAGTGGCGAGCAAGGCGATCGGCGCAGGCGTCGCCGGACGCTGGGCGGGGCTTCGCCGGAGGGAGGGCGCGGCCCTCGTCACCTTGCTGAACGGGCGCGGCGCGTTGCAGGTGATCATGGCGACGGCCGGCTTGCGCCTGGGACTGCTGTCCGGCGCCGCGTACACGAGCGTGCTGGTCGTCTCCATCGTCACCTCGGTCTTGGTCGCCCCGACGCTGCGGCGGCTCGTCGGCAACTGGGAAGGAAGCGACGACGAGCAACGGCGACTGGCCTACGAACAGCGCATCGAGAGCAGCCTCTTGGTGCGCGAACAGCGCCTTCTCGTCCCGGCGCTGGCCGACACCAACCCAGGGCTCGCAGCGGCGCTGTTCGATCGGGCCTGGCCCGACGCCGCCGAGCTCACGTTGCTCTCGTCCACACCTGACACGTCGGGAGAACCGCCGTTCGCGCCCACACGACCGGTCCGTCGTCGCACTGTTACATCCCCCGACGTGGTCGAGGCAACCCTCGACGAGGCACGCCTCGGATATGGCGTGATCGGGATCGGCGTCTCATCGACTGCACACGGCTTGCCTTCACCCGCCGCCGAGCTGCTCAACGCCAGCCCGCTGCCGACCGTCGTGATCCGGCCCGCCGGCGAACGAAGCGATCGCATCGATGCACCCGTCCACATTGTCGTCGCGACGACGGGGACCATCGCGGCGATCGCTGGCGAGGAGCTGGCGTCGAGCCTGGCCCGCCGCCACAAGGCCTGTTTGCACATCGTGCACGTGGTGCCCGAGGAGGTGACGGCGCCCCGTCGAGGCCGAGCAGCCGGCGCCGTCGAGGCGCCCGACGGAGTGCTCGACAACGCTGCCGACCGTGCCCGAAGAGTTGGGGTAGGTCCCAGGGTCGTTCGAGAGCGCGCCACATCGGTGTCTCGCGGCCTGCTCGACTATGTCGAGGCGCACGGCGTCGACCTCCTCGTCGTCGGCGCCCGCCCCCGGCGCGTCGGCGGCGCGCCGTTCCTCGGCTACACGGTCGAGGAGCTGCTGAGCGCGCCGCTTCGGCGAGCGGCGCTCGCCGTCGTCGTCTTTCCTGACACCCCTCCAGAAGATCTCGACCAGCCGTACGTCGAGCACCAAGTGACCTGAACCGAGCGTGCTGAGCGTGCTGAGCGTGCTGGGGCTTGGGTACGACCTGGACGAGGTCGCCGCGAACGACACGAGGCGCGCCGAGCTCGCTTGCTGCAAGCTCGGTCGGCTCAGCACCGACGACGCCGGCGGTCAGTCGCCGCCTACCGTGCGGGAGCCCCGTAGACGAGTTGGCGGCGTCGTACCGGGTCAATCGGGCGACGGTCCTCGGGCACGTCGGGCCTCGCGCCGGCGCGGCACGCCTTGAGGGATGCCGGCAGCGCCGGCGATCCGTGGAAGCCGCGTCGGCTGGCCTCGTCTGGGTCGGCGACCTCTTCTGGGTCGGCGACCTCTTCGACCAGGACTCGAGGAGCGGGACCGGCGAGCCGGGCGAGGGCGACGGCGAGGCGCTGCGCGACGAGTTGCGAGGCCTCGACCGGCGGGCACGACGCCTCGATCCCCGCCGATGCGACCCGCGGCTCGTCTGTCGCGTCATCGATGCAGATGCCTGACCGCCGGGCTCGCGGGAGCGTGTCGACGCCGCTGGAAGGACGACGACGCGCTGGCCGCTCGTACGGCCCTCACCATCCAAGCGCCGTCGGCACCAACCTCCCGCGCCGGGCGAAGGCGAGGTAGGCGCGCTCGAACGCCATCTTGGCGACGAGCCAGGGACGTCCTTCGGAGACCGTCGGGATGCGGTTGCGTGGCGGGCGGACGGGGTCGACGGCGAGGTAGGCGGCGCGGTCGCCCATGTCGAGGATGCAGCGGGCCGACAGCTCGGCGCTCCGGCCTTCGTGGCCTTGGAGGCGCGCCGCGAGGTCGGCGGCGGCGATCTTCGCCATCTGCGCGGTCATGTGGCCGGTCTTCGGGAAGTTCACCGGCACGAGGGTCTCACCGACCGGGGGGAGGGCGACGGCGACGCCGACGGCGTAGACGCCCTCGGCCGTCGTGTGGCGGTAGTGGTCGTCGAAGATC
>JAKAOD010000029.1 GCA_021823365.1 Actinomycetes bacterium
GTGGTGTCGATGAGCGCCGCAAGGTAGCGGATCCGCTCCTTGGTTCCCTCGTCGACCTTGATGGGCGCCTGGCTCATGGCTACTCAGTGTAGAGGTACCTAAGTACCTAGTCAACCCTCCGGTGGGTCGAGGGATGCCCGCCAAGCGCAATCGCGGTCTTCGGGTCGGACGCCCAACTTGCCAGGAAGTCGAGCTGCTGCTGGGCCGGGCTGCCTGCCTCGGCGGTGTAGGCGATGAGGGTCAGCCCCTGACCAGGGAGTTCGAGGGCGTCGCCGGTCAGTTCGATCTCGCTGACGAGGGCGTTGCGGAGATGCTTGTGGGCGCTCCGATGGAAGCGAACGTCGTGACGAGCCCACTTGGTCGCGAAGGCCGCGCTCCCGGTGGAGAGATCCCCGACGAGCCTGCTGAGACCTGCCTCGCCCGGACTTCTGCCGACCTCGATCCGGAGCGCCGAGACGATGTCGTCGGCAACCGCGTCCCACTCCACGAAGAAGTGGGGCGCCCGGGGGTCGAGAAAGACGAACCGCGCGAGGTTGAAAGGGATCGCGTCCGCCGCCAGCACGCCGGAGTAGAGGGCGAGGCAGAGCCGATTGGCCGCGACGATGTCGAACCGGCCGTTGCGGACGTAGGCAGGAGTGCCCGTCATCACGTCGAGGAGGCGGGCGATGCTGGGGCGTATGACGGTGCGGACGGCGCCGTCGGCAGCTCGCCCGCCGGAGCGCTGGCCAGGCACGGCGGTGCGAGCGAGGTCGAAGAGGTGAAGGCGCTCCGCCTCGTCGAGTTGTAGAGCGTCGGCGAGGGCGTGGAGGACCGACTCGGAGACCCCCCTCAGGTCGCCACGCTCCAGCCGGGCGTAATACTCGGTGCTGACCCCGGCCAGCATGGCAACCTCCTCGCGCTTGAGACCGGGGACCCTCCGGGCATGCCCGAAGCCCTGGATGCCGGCCTGTGCGGGCGTGATCCGGGCGCGCCTCGTCTTCAGGAAGTCGGCGGCTTCGGAGCTGGCTGGTGCCATGGACGCCCACGATACGCGGACTCCGGATCGTGAAGAACGTACTGGGAGTACGTGTATCAGCCGGGACTTCTCTGCCTTCGTCGGGTCTGGTCCCATGGGGGAAGGCACCACATACCGGAGAGTTCGATCCCATGGCCGTCACCGTTCCAACCACTCAGAGACGACGCCGGGCGGCGCTCGTCGTCGCCATGCTCGGCTTCTTCGTCGTCGCCTTGGACGCACAGATCGTCAACGTGGCACTGCCGACGATCAGGGATCACCTCGGTGGGGGACTGTCGGGGCTTCAGTGGATCGTCACGGGCTACACCCTCATGTTCTCGGCGCTCCAACTCTTCTCGGGGACACTGTCGGACCGGGTCGGGGCGCGCCGGGCCTACGGCCTCGGGATGGCGGTCTTCGCCCTCGCCTCGCTCACCTGCGGCCTCGCACCCGCCCTGGGTGTGCTCATTGCCGGCCGGGTCGTGCAGGGCTTCGGCGCCGCCATGATCACCCCCACCTCCCTGGCGCTCATTCGTGAGGCGTACGAGGACGCGACAGCTCGCGGCCGGGCCATCGCCTACTGGGCGCTCGGCGGTTCCGTAGCGGCTGCCGCCGGGCCGGTCGTCGGCGGCGCGTTGACGCAGGTCGACTGGCGGCTGATCTTCGACGTCAACCTCCCCGTCGCCGCCGTCGCGCTTCTCGTTCTGAGGCAGGTCTCACCGTCGCCGCGCCGTCCGTCCCGGTTCGACTGGACTGGTCAGGTCGCTGCGATCCTGGCACTCGGCGGCCTGACGTTCGGGATCATCGAGGGCGGCGCGCTCGGGTTCAGCTCAACCGAGGTGCTCGGGGCGTTCGGACTGGCATGTGTGGCGGCGACCGTGTTCATCGTCTCGCAAGCCCGCGGCCGCCATCCGATGGTTCCCCTCGATCTTTTCCGGTCGCGCACCACGTCGGCGGGCTTGAGCACGGCGCTCGTGACGATGGCCGCCTTCTACGGCGTCGTGTTCGTCCAGAGCCTCTACTTCCAGCAGCAGCGTGGCCAGAGCGCCCTTGTCACCGGGTTGCTCTTCCTCCCCATGACCGCGATGGTCGCTGCGCTCAACCCGCTCGTCGCTCGCATCATGGAACGCCTCGGACTCCTGCCGACGACTGTTGTGGGCATCGTCATCATGTTCGCCGGGCTCGTCGGCCTGTCGCTTCTGTCCCTGTCGGCGCCCTTGTGGGCGGTGTCCTTGCTGATGGTGCCCGTCGGTGTCGGCGGGTCGGTCACGGTGCCGCCACTCACGGCGCTCATCATGAACGACGCTCCAGCGGAACGTGCGGGGACGACCAGCGGCGTCCTCAACACCTCGCGGCAGATGGGCGGCTCGCTCGGCGTCGCGGTGTTCGGCGCCGTGCTCGCGACCCAGGCATCCTTCATCGACGGAGCCAGGCTCGACTACCGGGCCACCGCGCTGCTCCTTCTCCTCGTCGGCGGACTGGTCCCGCGTCTGCGCGCCAGTGCTCCGTCGTCCGCAGCCCCCACGACCAATGACCGACAGATGGTTCTCGATTGAGAGGAATGACGACCATGGATTACGTGACGCTCAACAACGGAGTGGAGATGCCCGCCCTCGGCTTCGGGGTCTTCCAGGTGACCGATCTCGCCGAGTGCGAACGCGCCGTCGCTGGTGCGCTCGACGCCGGCTACCGCCTGATCGACACCGCAGCCTCGTACGGCAACGAGGAGGCGGTGGGTCGGGCTGTTGCGAGTAGCGGGGTCGACCGCAAGGACCTGTTCATCACCACGAAGCTCTGGCTCGCAGACGCGGGCTACGACCGTACGAAGGCGGCCTTCGCCCGCTCCCTCGAACGGCTTGGTCTGGAGTACCTCGACCTGTATCTCATCCACCAGCCCTACGGGGACTACTACGGAGCCTGGCGTGCGATGGAGGAGCTGTACCGGGAGGAGCGGGTCCGGGCGATCGGCGTGAGCAACTTCTATCCGGATCGTCTCGTCGACCTCATCTGCAACAACGAGATCGTGCCGGCGGTCAACCAGGTCGAAACGCACGTCTTCTTCCAGCGCTCTGCCGACCAGGCCGTGATGCAGGCCAACCAGGTGCAGATGGAGTCCTGGGGGCCGTTCGCCGAGGGCCAGAGGGGCTTCTTCTCCAATCCCATCCTCGTCGGGATCGCCAAGGCCCACGAGAAGTCTGTCGCTCAGGTCGCCCTGCGTTGGTTGATGCAGCGCCACATCATCGCCATCCCCAAGTCGGTGCGCGCTGACCGGATGGCAGAGAACATCGACGTGTTCGACTTCGAGCTGACCGACGAGGAAATGGCACAGATCGCGACACTCGACACCGGCTCCAGCCTCTTCTTCGATCACCGCGATCCGGAGCAGGTACGTCGGCTCAACTCGTTGCAGCGGACCACCTGACAGACCTGGGCCGACGGGCGGACGCGGTGCTCGTGATCCCGAATCAGAAGGTCGTCAGATGATCGCGGAGGGTGCGTCGTTTGCTACTGACTTGCTACTGAACCCTGGCGCACGGAAAGGATTCGGGGCGACGGGCAAGACTCGACACCTACCGTGAGCTGCCTTGATGGACGGAGGCAGACGGGCTGGACGGCCGGGAGGCGACTACGGATCAGAAGGTTGGGGGTTCGAATCCCTCCGAGCGCGCCACATAATCCCAGCTCAAAGGCCGTTTTCGTTTCGGGTTTGCCGTGCGGTTGCCGCCGCGAGCGCCTTGTTCGAGTACCATTCGGTTGCCAAACGGTTCTCAGGGGAGGGGATGCTCGGACGCGCTACCTGCGTCCGCGTCGCGACTGCTCAGGGAACCGCCGGTCTGGGCTGACGTCGCTTATCGGGGTCTTCGAACTTGCCGCGTGGGTGACCCACCGATCACAGCAGGGCAGACCTGTTCACGCCCAAACGTGGACACCTCGCCAAGAACGGTTCACATCGGTGGCGTGAGACCTGGCAATGGGGAGGCGGAGGGGCATTCGTACATTTGTCGCAGGTCGGCGGCAGGGCTCCCGCGGCGCTTCCGCAGGTGCTCTCGTCGCGCGAGGCGCCACGACGGTGCGCTCAGGGTTCACGCTGGGGTGGTGATTCCGGCCATCATGAGCCCGAGCTCCTCACGCGCCGCGGTACGCGGATCGGCCGACCCGATGATGCGACCCTCGTACATTACGAGCACGCGGTCGGAGATCGCCATCAGCTCGTCCAGGTCCTCGGAGATGATCAGGATCGCAGTGCCGGCGTCGCGCTGGCTGATGAGTCGATTGTGGATGTATTGGGCCGCTCCGATGTCGACGCCGCGGGTGGGTTGGGCGACGAGGAGAAACTTCGGACGTCGCACGAGCTCGCGAGCCATGATGAGCTTCTGGATGTTGCCGCCTGAGAGGGTGCGTACCGGCGTGTCGAGGCTCGGAGTGCGGACGTCGAACTCCTCAACGAGTCGCCTGCAGTGTCGACGGATGACGCTGTTCTGAAGGAAACCGAGCCGGGAGTACGGCGCCTTGTGACTGTCGACGAGTAGCAGGTTCTCCATGACGCTGAAGTCGGGCACCACTCCGTCCCGCAACCGCTCCTCGGGCACATAGGCGAGACCGGCGGACCTCGCGATCGCCGGTCCGGCTCCGGAGATGTCACTTCCCGCAAGCCGCACGGTGCCTCCAGAGGGTTTCCGCAGCCCAGCGATCGCCTCGGCCAGCTCCCGCTGGCCGTTGCCGGATACGCCGGCGATGCCGACGACCTCCCCCTCCCGTACCTCGAGGTCGAGGTCGCGCACCGCGTTGTCTCCCCGGTCGCCCCTCACGACCAGTGCGCGCACGCCGAGCACGACCGCTCCGCTCGCCGTCTTCGGAGGTTGGACCTCGGTCACGAGCGTGCGGCCGACCATCATCTCGATGAGTGCCTCGCGGGTTGCATCGGACCGGTCGAGCGTTCCGACCCGACGCCCAGCCCGGAGCACGGTCATCCGATCCGACAGGTCGAGCACCTCCTTGACCTTGTGGGAGATGAAGACCAGGCCCCTGCCGGCCTCGGCAAGTTGGCGAAGCACGGCGAAGAGGGTGTCGACCTCGCCCGGCGTGAGAACGGCCGTTGGCTCGTCGAGGATGAGCAATGCCACGTCGCGGTACAGCGCCCTGAGGATCTCGACGCGCTGGCGCTCGCCGACCGAGAGCTGCCAGACGTGTGCCTTCGGGTTCACCCGGAGGCCGTACCGTTCAGCGAGCTCGGAGAGGCGCTTTGACACCCTCGCAAGATCGGTCAGGGGTCCGCGGGAGGACTTGAGCCCGAGAGCAACGTTCTCGGCCACGGTCAGCGTGTTCACCAGCATGAAGTGCTGATGGATCATGCCGATGCCGAGACGGATCGCACCTGCCGGCGACGCGATGACGACCCTTTCGTCGCCTAAACGGATCTCTCCCTCGTCCGGCTGGTAGAAGCCGTAGAGGATGCGCATCAGCGTCGTCTTCCCCGCACCGTTCTCGCCGAAGAGAGTGTGCACCTCGCCTGGCTTGACATCGAAGTCGACGCGGTCGTTGGCCAGCACACCGGGGAACCGCTTGGTGATCCCGGACATCGCGACGAGCACACTCTCGCGCGCCCGCTCCGGCGGCCCCGCCGCCGCCGGAGCGTCGGAGACGGTCATTGCGGTGGCGTGATTGTGCCGTCCGTGATGCCCTTGATGAGCTTCGCTTCCTTGGCTCTGATCGCACGGGTGAGCGGGAACTTACGAAGGTCATACTTGGGATTGAGCGCGATCTTCTCGCCGTCGTTGCCAAGGTTGATTGTGTAAGTGACGCCCCCGAGCTTTCGTGCACGGATGTCGGTGAAGATCTGGATGAGGACGGGCTTCCAGTTGTAGATCTGGGACGTGACGACGTTCTTCGGAGCGATCGACGCCTGGGTCCACTGCGTGCTGAACCACGGAAGTCCGTCCGAGCGGGCGACGCCGATTGCACCTACCACCGATTGAGAGCTGCCGGTGAGCACGTCAGCCCCGTCGGAGACGAAGGTCCTGGCGGCCGTCGCCATGAGGCTGTCTGTGCTGAAGGATCCCGTGTAGACCGGTCTCACGGTGACCTTCGACTTCGCAGCCGCGGCTGCGGCCTCAGCGCCGGCGACGAAGCCGTCGATGTACAGCTTGGCATCTCCCGTGGCGATAGGACCGATCGGTCCCAGCACCTTCGACTTGCTCATCATCTCGGCGATGTAGCCCTGCACGTAGCCGCCTTGGTTCGATGCTGCCTCGTAGCCGAACACGTTGTGCAGTCCGAAGGTCGCTGCGGCCGTGCCCCAGGCAAACGAGACCTTCGGGAACTTGGGGGCCACCTGCTCGACGATCGACCCGTATTGCGAGCCGTGACAGATGACCAGGTTGTAGCCCTTCGAAGCGTACTGCCGGATGACCTGAGCGGCTGTAGAGACGACGTATTCTGTGTCGGAGACGGAGATCTTCAGGTGCTCCGTTTTCTTGAGGTCCTCGAGTGCGCTGTACATCGACTCGGTGAAGGCGAGATCGTTGGTAGCGCTGGGGGCGACGAGGGCGACCTTCAGCGTCCTCACGGTCTTCTTCGACGTGTTCGCCGAGATCTCGCGGGAGGTCACCTTGTGAGTGCCCGCCGACGCAGCGGCGCTCGTCACGGCGATGCTGCCGGACCCCGCGATCCCGAGCACGAGCATCAACGTCGCGCCGGCTACCTTCATGGTGACTCTGTTCAGGTCGGTGATGCGCATGTGGTGCCTCCCCTTTCGTGGGTGTCTGGTTGGTGAAGATTGCCGGGCGGTCATGCCGCGCGCTCGAAGGGCTTCCCGAGGGCCGCCGGCTGACGGAATCGCCGAGCGATGACGACGAGCACCAAGATGGTGAGGACGGCGGGAGCGGCTGCGGCAAGGTCGGAGGCGCTGACCGGGATGATCCCGAGGGATTTCCACTGGAGGACCACGGCGATCGTCAAGCCGTAGAGGAGCGACCCTGCCATCACACCAAAGGGGCGCCAGGCGCCGAAGTAGACGAGCGCCACTGCGATGAACCCCTGGCTCTGGGTGATGTCCTGCACGAAGATGCCGTCGTAGAGCAAGAGGGCAGCACCCGCGAGGCCGGCCATCGTGCAGCCGAACAGCACCGTTGACCAACGGATTCTTGCCACGCTGATGCCGACGCTGTCGGCTGCTGCTGGGTTCTCGCCTGCCGCGCGCACGTTGAGGCCGTAGGTCGTCCGGTTGAGCACCACCGTCACGACCGGTACGAGCAAGAATGCGACGTAGACCAGCACCGTCTGTTGGAACAGGATGGGACCGAGGACGGGGATGCGGTCGACGACGGGGATGGCGAGCGTGTTCAGCTGCGGGATCGGCCTGGGGGTGCCGACGAGCTTGATGAACAAGAGGTCGCTGAAGCCGAGACCGAAGAGGTAGATGCCGATCCCGCTTATGCCCTGCTCGGCCTTGAGCGTGACGCTCGCGAGCGCGGTCACCACCCCGAGGACGAGCCCGACGCCCATGCCTGCGAGCACCGCGACGAGAAGGTCTCCAGTCTGGAGGGCGGCGTAGTAGGTCGCGAACGCCGAGAGCAGCATGATGCCGTCGACGCCGAGGTTGATGACGCCGCTCCGCTGCCCCATCGTCTCACCGAGCGTCGCGAAGAGGAACGGCGCGGCAAGGCCGAGCGCGGCGGTGAACGTCGCAGTGAGCACCGCCTGGCTGAAGAACTCGCTCATCGCGGGCCTCCTGGCGGGGCCCCCACGACGGCGCCGCTCCCCTCCACCGGACCGGGCTGCAACTGAGAAGGAGGGCACGCGGGCACCCGGGACGCGCCCTTGGAGAAGGGCGCGAGGACGCGTTGCGAAAGGGATGACTCGCCTCCGGCCACGGGGGGCGCGAGCGCGTTGAGGCGCTCCCGGCGCCGCAGGTACTCGAGGGACACGAGGAGGACGACGAGGACACCCTCGAGGGTCGTGACCATGGTGGAGGGGACCCCGGTCGCCACCTGCAGCGCGTCCCCACCGACCAGCATCCCGCCGAAGAGGAACGAAGAGACGATGGTCCACAGGGGGCTGAGGCCCGCGAAGAGGGCGACGACGATCCCGTTGAAGCCATCGGACCCGGTGAAGCCCGTCAGGCTGCCGTCGGTCACCATGCGGTGGGATGTGCTCCCGAACACGAGGAGGGCGCCTCCGAGCCCGCACATCGCCCCGCTCAGCGTCATCGCGGCCGTCATCGTCCGCTTCACCGCCATGCCCGCGTAGCGGGACGCTTCGCGCGAGATCCCGACGGAACGCACCCGAAATCCGAAGGTGGTGCGCCGGAGAAGGACGTAGACGGCGATCGCCATGACGACAGCGACGATCACGCCGGCCTGCAGCTGGGTGCCCGGCACGAGGATCGGGAGCCAGGAGCTGTGCGGCAACACCCGGGTCTCTGGAATCAGGCCGAACGTCGAATTCTGAGTGCGGTCGACCATCGGGCCGGACAGCAGGTAGTTCATGATCTGGACGGCGACGAGGTTCAGCATGACCGTGCTCAGGATCTCGTTCACGTTCAGGTACGCCCTGAGCGCTCCTGGAATGGCGCCCCACAGAGCTCCCCCGGCGGCGCCGGCAAGAAGGACGAGGGGGACGAGCACCCCCGCCGGCAGGCCTGGGAGGGCGAGAGCCGTTGCAGTGCTTGCCAGCCCTCCCAGCGCAAGCTGGCCCTCACCGCCGATGTTCAGGACGTTGGCGCGGAAGGCGATGCAGATGCCGATCCCGACGAGCAGCAGCGGAGCGGCACGGACGGCAGTGGCCCCGAGCGCTGTGCTGCCGCCGAAGGCGCCCACGACGAGTGCGTGGTACCCGGTCAAAGGGTCGGCGCCGAGGGCCGCCATCATCGCAGCCCCGAGCAGGAGGGCGGCGAGGAGAGACCCAGGTAATGCGTACCAACGCAACAGGACGCGACGCCAACCCACGGCCCTCACGGGCGCGAGCCCCCCCCAGGCGATGCTCGCACGGGTCAATCTTGGTCTGTCCCTGGACTGAATGTCAATCGCCGCCAGACGAAATGTCAATCGGCTGGCGCTGGAACACGTGAGAGGGGTCGAGCGTCATCGATCGGCGGCACGTCCCTCCCAGCAGAGCTCGACATGCCACCACGCTCCCTACGACTTCCCAGGCTGACCAGGCAATACTCGTGTGCGAACCGGAGCCCGACCCTTGGCGCCCCCTCGGTGCTGCGGGAGCCGCCTCCTGCCCGTGCCGCATCTCTGCGTGGCCGTCCTATCAGCTGGCTTGAACATTTTGTCAAGCAGCACGGCAATCCTTGACCGGGCCTCTGGTCTTGTCGACGTCGACGAGCTGGTCATCGAGGCGGTCGCTCACCCACCACTCGGGATTGCCTGAGCCCGCTACGGAGCGGTCTCGTTGCCCAACCGCAGGGGCGAGGAGCGCCCTGGGCTCTGTGGGATCGACCTCCTCGGCGACGAGGATGGCCACCCTCTGCACGGCAACCGGCCGGACGTTCGTGCTCGCGGTCGATGTCGAAGAGCGACGCCGACGACTCGGGTGGGGTGTCAACGGTCTGGATTCAGCACGCCGAGAGAGTTCGATCCCGTAGGATTCCGCCACCGCGAACGAAGGAGGCGCAGGGAATGGGCAGGCGAACTGTGGGACGTCGTGCTGCTCGAGTCGCAGCCCAAGCGGTCATCGTCGCTGTGCTCGTCGCCGGCAGTGCCACCCCGGCCGCTGCGGCGAAGCCCGCGGGCCACGGCGGCGGCGGGGGCGGTGGGACAGCCACGTCCACCGGCAACGACGTCTCCTACCCACAGTGCGGCAGCAGCCTTCCGGCGAGCCCCGCGTTCGGTATCGTCGGTGTGACGGGAGGGCTCGCCAACGATCTCAACCCCTGCTTCGGGCCCTCGTCGTCGTACCCGAGCTACGCCGAGAGCGAGCTGTACTGGGCCGTCGCCTCCGCAACTGACAAGTCGAGCCAGCCCAAGGCGTCGCTGTACGTCAACACCGCCGATCCGGGGAACGTCTCCAACGGCACCGTGATCGCCGACTGGCCCACCTCCTCCTCGAGCACCGACCCGCACGGAACATGCACCACGACGACGGTCACGCTCACAGGCGACTCCTACACGGTCGGTGCGAACTCCGATGCCTGCGCCTGGCAGTACGGCTACAACAAGGCCACCCAGGACGCAGCCTGGCTCGGATCGGCCGCGTCCGCCATCGCCAAACAGACACCTCCGGTCAGCGTGCCTGGAACGGCCAAGAGCTATCCGTGGTGGCTCGACGTGGAGACGGCGAACACCTGGCAGTCGAACACGACGATGAACGTCGCCGTCCTTCAGGGCATGATCGCGGGGCTTCAGGCTGCCGGGGCGACCACCATCGGAGCGTACTCGACCTCCAGCCAATGGGAGACCATCACCGGGGGCACCGGCTCTTCGTCGGGATCGCTCTACCAGATTCCGAACTGGATTCCCGGAGCACGCACCCTCTCCGGCGCAGAGGCGAACTGTGCGCAGGCCTCCTTCACCGGGGGCACCGTCACGGTGACCCAGTGGTTCGGCCATCCCGACGACGGCGACTACGCCTGCTGAACCTTCGGAGAAATGCGCCTTCGAGCGGGTGCGAGACGCTGCAGGACATCGGAGTCTCCGCCCAGGTCACCTCGACGGCACCTCACGTTCGGTTCGCGCCCGGCCGCACCCGGCGACGCTCGGGCTGCGCCGTCCGTGCTCCTCTGTCGGAGCGCGAAGGGTCGAACGGTGGTCCGGCGGCGCTCATGCGAGAGGGTTGGGGCTGCCAACGCCGGTCGTGATCAGGCTCCGCAGGGAGTTGCTCACGTAGAAGGTCCAGGCCCCGGAGCACTTCTCGTAGCACACCTTCCTGGGTGTCAGGCCAACGTGCGTGAAGCGCACTTCGGTTGCCGCGTCCAGCGGGAGGATCTCGAACCTGATATCGGTTCCGACCCACTCGTCTGGTTCCGAGGTGAAGCTCAGTCTCGCGTCGTCGACGTGCCAGACGACACGCCGGCCCGGCACGAGCTCCGAGACGGTCTGCGTGCTGACGTGCACGTCTTCGTACCGATAGCTGAAGGTGGGATGAGGTGACATGCTGGGGAACACGTACGACAGGCAGGAGCGCCGTCGCCATTCGGAGCGGACCGCGCTGCACGAGTACTTGGTGACCGAGAAGGGACGCGACCTCGCACCAGCGCTGATCGCGCTGACGGCCTGGGGGGACCGCTGGTCGAGCCCGAACGGACCGCCCATCCTCTACACGCATGCCGCGTGCGCGGGCTCGGTTCGACCTGAGCTCACCTGCTCGAACTGTGGAGCCATCGACGCGTCCGAGGTCGTCGTCCGTCCCGGTCCCGGGATGCCCGACGAGTACCTCGCCGATCGTCGCCCCCGAGCGACGTCCGATCACCGATGACGTGGTCGCGCTCCGGAGTCCCGAGCGATCCGGGCATACGGAGCGTGCCCACCGTCACAGGCCGCCGGACATGTCGACGTGGGGGAAGGCGGGCGGCGCTGCGCCCCGGGGGCGGAAAGGTCCCTCGGGCCGTGGCAAGGCAAGCGACAGGGACGATGTCAGACGGATGCGAGGGCGGCTTCTGCCGCCGACCGATCGTCGTAGGGCTCGATCTCGACGATCTGGCCATCGCGGACGCGGTAGAGGTGGAGAACCTCGTCTCGTCTCAGCCGATCAGCGGGATCCGGCCAGCGGATGCGAAGGCGACACAAGACGCCCGCCGGTCCAGTCTTCGTCTCCACGACGTCGCCGCCGACTCCTTCGGCGAGCAGGCGCTCGAAGGTGGCGACCACATCACGCCGGCTGCGACACTTGTTGGGCGAGTCGTCGTCCCCCCACCGGGCATCGTCCGCGAGCAACGCGCCGAACGACACGATGTCGCGCGCTTCGAAGGCGTCCGTGATCTGCGCCGCCATCCGGCCGAAGGTTTCGCGGGTCGCGAGCGCGCTGCAGCAGCAGCTCTCGTCGCCGCACGTGGAGACACGAACGCCGCGCTCCACCGTGCACCCGCAGTGCGCGCAGACCGTCGTCACGTCTCGGATCGTACTGCCGTCCCGGCGAACGGACGACTGCCAGCCAGCCGAGCGGTCGGACAGGACCTCCCGTCGGCGGCGAGCGCCGCATACGATCCACTCATGTGGAAGTACCACTGCGGGTACACGGGCAGGGACTTCCATGTCACCGGCGGCCACGAGCGCGAGGCGAAAGCGGCGCAGCGAGCAAGAGAGCCGAGCTGCCCCGGGGTCCTCGTTCTTCGGATCCCGGGGCTGAGACGTGGCCCCAAGGCGGCGGTTCCCATCCGGAGGGCGTCACCGAGCCACGAGCGTCGCCACAAGCCGTAGGGTCCGGTCGCGTCGCGTGGCGTCGCGTCGCGTGGCGTCGCGTCGCGTCGGACGAGTTCCGGCAGTCCGCGCGAGCCAGTGCACCGCGCGTCGCACCGCGACCTGTCGATCCCGTGCGTCCGGCCGCCTCCCTGGCGCCGTCCCAGATTGCGATCCCGGCTGCGAGGCAGGTGGCGGATCTGCTCCTGAAACGGTCAGGCGCGATCGTCGACCTCGTCGACGTAGTGCCAGTCGACCAAGCCGTAGCGCTCCACGACGATCGCCTCCTTCATCGACGTCGAGAGGTCGCGGGCTCGGGCTATGGCCGCCTCGTCGTCGGTGAACTCGCCCGCTCCGACCTCGTCGCCTCCAGGACGAGTGAAGCGGTAGCGCCACGTCTTGGCGGGAGAAGCCAGGGGGTCGGACATGCATCGACAGTACGGCAGGGTTGCTCCCACGTCCCGTCGGGCAAAGTCGGCCGCGCCCGCCAGCGCACGCTG
>JAKAOD010000030.1 GCA_021823365.1 Actinomycetes bacterium
CGATTACTGCCCGGTCGCCGGCGTGTACCGCAACGCCGAGATGGTCGAGCTCGGGGCAGACCTCGCTCTCGTCTTCCCCGGAGGTCGCGGCACCGCTGACTGCGCCCGGCGCATCCGCGCAGCGGGCATCGAGATCCGCGAGGTTGGCGGGCTCGCCGCATAGTCATCGGCGATGGCCCGCCACGACCTGTCCTCGATCCTCGGTGACCCGGCCTCCCGGGCCTGGATGGGTCGAGCCGCGTGCCGCGGCATGGACCCGGACCGCTTCTTCCCCTCACCCGGCGGGGATCACTCGGCCGTGAGGGCGATCTGCGCCGCCTGCCCGGTGCGACCCGAGTGCCTCGAGCATGCCGTCGTGCACAACGAGCCCGGCATCTGGGGCGGGCTCTCCCAGGGCCAGCGTCGAGCGCTGCGTCGTGCGCGCCGGCAGGTCGCCTGAGCCAAAGCCCCTGTTCAGCTGGCTGTCTCGGCACCATTCGTCGACTTCGGCACTGCGCTGCCCTCTAATGATGATGTGAAGGACCCTCGACAGCCCCGCCGCCCCGCCGGCACGCCTGCCGGCGGCCAGTTCGCGCCGACCAACCGCCCCGAGGCTGAGCGCGTCGAGCTCGTCGACGATGACGTGCCGATGTCCCGCCACACGAACCCCGACGGTTCCACCGGCGGGCTCGTCGCCGAGACGGCGACCGTGGACGAGACCGCCTGGGTCGCACACGGGGCCCGGGTGCTCGGCAACGCGCACGTCATCGACGCGGGCCGGGTTCTCGACGAAGCGGTCGTGCGAGACGAGGGCGTCGTCGCCGGCAACGCCGTGGTCGCTGGCGACGCCTGCGTGAGCGAGCGAGCCTGCGTGCTCGACCATGCGGTGGTCTGCGACCGCGCCGAGGTGTCAGGGGATGCCGTCGTCTGCTCGACTGCCATGGTCCTCGACCGGGCGCAGGTTAGAGGCCAGGCGCTCGTCTCGGGCTATGCGCGCATCCGTGACGACACGGTCGTCGCCGAGCGCAGTGTCGTGACCGGCTACGCCAACGTCAGTGACTTCGTGCAGCTGCGCGGTATCGTCCGCGTCGCCGGCGAAGCGGTCGTGTCAGGACGCACGGTTCTCGATGGTGAGCGGGTGCTCGCCGGCTGTGAGGTCGCGTGAGCCGGAAGGTCCGGAGGTCGATCACCGACCCCAGCCGTCGATCATGTTGAACGCTTCCACCACTCCTCGCCGAGGTCGATCTCCTCGAAGAGCTGCCATGGGTCCACCTCATCCCTTCGCGTTTCTATTTCGAGACGAAGCAGCGAGCCAACCTCTTGCTGCCACTGATGTCGTTGCCAGCTCGGTGCCGGGAGGCTCGGCTCGAGCGCATAGACAATCTGTTCACCGATAGGCATCGTCCGAACGACTCGTGTCTCTCTACCGGCCTTGTCCGCACGGCCACTACCGTGCTCGGCCGTCAGGAACGGGCCCGTGCCTGGCACGAAGCGAAGGGGCCCCCAAATTCGCTCAGGGTCGGCAGGTGACTTCAACTGGTAGGCGCTCTTGTCACGTATCCGTACAGTCACCTCGTCCAAGTGCCCGAGTTCGACGGGTCCGACGAGCTTGACCCGAAGAGTCCATTGCTCGCCTCCAGGGTTCGAGCGACTGCAGTTGACGTCGAGCCCTGGCTTCAGCTCTGCCCAATGCCGCTCCTTCTCAATGGTCGCGGCGGTAACCGCCGCGACAGCTGCCTTCTCGGAGGCCCTGGCCGCGCTGCGAGCGAACCACACCGCCGCCGCTGCGACCAGGAGAGAGAGAACACCGACAGCCAATCCGGCGATCGCCACGCGACAACGCTACCTGCGGCCTCGGTGCCTCTCTGGCGAATTGCGCTACTGCTTCCGCGCACGCACGAGACCGCTGAGTGGGCTTGCCTGTGAGATGGAGGGGCGGGATCGTCTTCGGATCTACGGTGGCCATCCTCCCGATTGCTCTTCCCGCCTGCGGGACAACTGATAGAGGGCAAGGCCCAACGACGACGACCGCACCGACAAGCGATGAGCATGCGCTCCCTGGCTTCCTCGCCACCCATGGGAGCGGTCGTCTTCATCGAGTTCACGCACTCCAACGGGCACTTGAGCGCGACGCTGCAAGAGGCCTACCTGTCGGAAGGTGGAGGACAGGTCGCGACCCACCACATCTCCATCAGCGGGTCCGTCTCCGGCTTAGACGTCACGCTCAGCGAGGGCAGCATCGCGGGCACGAGCGGGACGTTGACCAAGTACGACGCCACGGTCCAGGACGATACGGGGACAATCGGCGGGTACGTCACAACCACCAAGGGCTACGTCACGAAGGCCAATCAGCTGTGCTCGTCGGTTCAGGGGATGAGCGCGCAATGATGGAGAGGGCGCCGAGATGACGCTTCGTCACGCCGCCTCGAGGGTGGCGACCGCCAGCGCCGCCCACGGCTCGGCGTCCTGGCCGCCGGTGCTCCAGAGCCGGAGGGCCGCGCCGTGGATCGAGAGCACTCGCTTCTCGGTCCGCTTCACCCATTCCGCCCAAGCCGCGGCGTCCTTGCCGAACGGCGCCGGCATGGTCTCGATCGAGGTGCGCAGCGCGCCACGAAGGCGGGTGTGCGAGCCGTCCTGCATCGAGGGCCGGACGTCGAGGGACTCCTGGCAGCGCTGGATGATGAGCGCCAGCGTCTCGGCGAGTGCGTCGACGCTCTTCGGGGTCACCTTCTGCTCGGCACCGTGCAGGGTCTCGACCGCCAGCTCGACCGTGCCGAACGCGGCGGTCGAGGCGTAGCTGTTCAGGTTCAGCGTGCCGTCCGCATTCGTCTCCTCCCAGGGCTTCAGCTCGTCGTACATGGGTGCGCTCCTTGTGGTCGTGATGGTGTTGGTCGTTCTGGCCTCGAGCGAGGTGCCGGTGGCCGTTGCTGACAGGGTTGAGGGCGGTGCCGTCTCGACTCCCGCGCCATCGCCAGCCTGGTCGTGCGGCACCTCGTGCGCTCCCGGCGCCTCGGTAGGTGTGTCGGCGGGCTGTGCAGGTGCAACGACGCCTGGGGCGTCCTCGGCCGGTCCGGTCGACGCCTCGCTCGAGGTCCCGAGGTCGGCGAAGTCGATCGCCGGGTCGTAGTCCTGCTCCGAGACCACTGCTCCGGCGGCGCCGGCCGCTCGGGGTACCACGGCGCTCGTCGTGCCGACCACTTCGATGCCGAGTAGGGCTCCTGCCTCTGCCGTCTCGACCTTCGGCTCCTTACCCGCTGCCAGGGCGGCCGGGCAGACCTGGACCGCCGGGCACCAGCCGCACAGTGGCGAGGTCTTCATGGCGAATGCACCCGTCTCGGTCTGAGTCGTGAGCAGCTTCCAGGACTTCTCGTAGCGGGCCCTGGTCCCGTCCATCGCCTTTGTGGACATGTCGACGTCCCGGCGCTTGCGGTGGAAGACGTAGAGGATCTCGCCGCCGGTGATTGGGTCGAGGTCCGGACGACTGGTAGCGAGCGCCCGGGCGTAGAGGCGGACCTGGTCACCGTGCGGGTCGCCGAAGCGGACGCTCTCCTTCTTTGGGGCCCCTCTGCCCCCCTTGTAGTCACCAATGATGCAACCATCGTGCCCATGTCGCACGCGGTCAACGAAGCCGTTGAACGGGATGCCATCGAGGTCGACGGTCACGTGGAGCTCGCGACCGATGACTTCGATCTCGTCGGGGTTCTCGACCTCCCACAAGCCGACAACCCTCGTCTGGACTTCGGATCTCCATTGGGCGAGCAGCACTGGGTCGGTCGGTGCCTCGAGCTCGGGGTGGTCGATCTCGAGTCGCTCGAGGAGCTTGGCGCCGGCGAGGAGTCCCCGTTCCCCCTTCGGACGGGCGAAGAGGTCCTCGTAGAGAGCGTGGGTCGCGGTGCCGAGCTCGGCCGCCCCGAGCGGATCCTTGGGGCTCGGAGCAAGACGATCGACCAATCGCTCGATGGCGAAGCGGGCCCCACAGCTCGAGACCGCTGACGCCGTCGAAGGCGACAGGGTCTTCTTGCGGACGAGCTCCACCCCCTTGTCGGAGACGGCGAGCTTGCGGCCCTCGAAGGTGGCGTAGCCCTTGAGCGGGTAGGTGTTGGGGTCTGATGCCTCGGTGTCGTCGGCCATGTCCTTCCTGTCCACCCGGGCCGGGATCGGGTCGCTCCGGAACCGATCTACGACCTTGTGCACAGAAGGTCCGTGATGTCGAACACACCTCTCGACCAGGTCCTCGACCGTGCTGTCCAACTCGCGACGGGCAAGGCGACCGCCACGGCCCGCCCGTCCCAGCGCGCCCTAGCCGACTCGATCCTCGCCGGGATGGAGGACGGCCGGCACACGGCCAATGAGTCGCCAACCGGCACGGGCAAGTCTCTGGCCTACCTTGCCCCAGCAGCTCTTCGGTCGGCGCTCTACGGCGAGCGGACGGTGGTCTCGACGGAGACCCTCGCGCTCCAGTCGCAGCTGCGAGACAAGGACGCGCCAGCCGCCGTGCAAGCCGCGGGCGAGGTGCTCGGCCTGCCCGCGCCAACCGTGGCCGTGCTGAAGGGGTGGAGCAACACCGCGTGCTCCATGTCCGCCGTCGCGGCGGCGAGCGACCTCACCATGCTCCCGAGCAAGGACCCGGCCAAGCTCCTCGAGGCGCTGCGACCGATGTCCGGCGAGACCGTCGACCTTGTCGCCTGGGCGCTGGAACAGGTGCTCGAGGGCACCGACGGCGACAAGGCGAGCTACGACGGCGTGATCGCCGACGAGGACTGGCGGCTCGTCTCGACGACGCCGGCCGAGTGCCCGGGTGCCTCGACCTGCCCATTCGGGGACACCTGTCTCCCGAGCAAGGCCAAGGCCCGTGCCGCCGCAGCCGACATCGTGATCACCAACCACTCGATGCTGGCCGTGCAGGCGGCGACGAGAGCCCCGGTCGTGCTCGGGAGCAAGGTGCTCGGGGCCTTCCACCACCTCGTCGTCGACGAGGCCCACGGGCTCGCCTCGGCGGTGCGCAACCAAGGGTCGGTGTCGGTCAGCCCGTCGAGGATCGTGGACGCCCTGCGTGGCGTCGAGCGCCTGCTCGATCGTCCCGCCAAGGCGAAGGCCCTCAGGGATGATGCGACCGCCCTCGCCGAGCGGCTCGACAAGCACCTGCTCGAGGTGCTGGCCAAGGCCGCAGTGACAAGGGACAGCCGCTCTCGGTCATCGGATTCGGTCGCGAAGATCACAGTCGACGAGAACCCCTTCGGCGGCCTCGGGCTCGCCATCCAGACCTGGGTCGCCCGCCTTCGGCGTATGGCCCCGAAGCCGCCTGAGGCCCACACGACGAAGGAGATGGTCGCCCGCTACCGTGCCCTCGCGCGCCTCGACGCGCTCGTGGCCGACGTCGGCCTCGCAGCGAGCGGCGACAACGGCGTCGCCCGCTGGGTCGAGCGATCCGAGCGCCCAGGCGGGTCCGCGACCGCCCAGAGCTTCTCCGGCGCCGCGCTGAAGATGGCCCCCGTCGACGTCTCCGGCATGCTGCGGGCCAACCTTTACGAGGCCCAGGCGAAGGATGACCCGGGCGAGGAGCAGGAGGTCTCGACCGGGCCGGACGACGCCCCCGATCAGGTCGAGGTGGTCACCGAGACGCTCCAGATGTCGGTCGCCGTGCTGTCGGCGACGCTCCCGGCGAGCTTCGTGGTCGACCTCGGCGTCGACGCCCGCCGTGTCGAGCACGAGAGTCCCTTCACCAACGCCTACGAAAGCTCTTGGCTGTTCATCCCGACAGCCCCCCGAGAGGTGCTCGGCCGGCCCGGCGCCGCACGGGCGACCTTCGACGTCGAGCGCCACCCGGAGTGGGCGGCCGGGCTGATCTGCGAGCTCGTCGGGGCGAACCGGGGAGCGGCCCTCGTGCTCGCCGCGACGACGAGCGCCGGCAAGCTGTACGCCGAGCGGCTCCGTCGGGCGCACCGGCGGATGCACGTCCTCTCCCAGTGGGACGGTCCGCCGCTTCGCCGGCTCATCGAGGCGTGGCGGGACGACCATCACTCAGTTCTCGTCGGGACCCGCAGCCTGATGACCGGCATCGACGCGCCGGGTGCGACGTGTTCGCTCGTCGTCGTCGACCGCTGCCCCCGCTCTGCCCCGAACCCGGTCGACGACGCACGGGTGGAGAACCTCGTAAGTCGCCTGCAGGTCGACCGCTGGGCGGCGGATCGGATGGTCTACGTCGCCGACGCGGCGCTCCTCCTCGAACAGGCGGCCGGCCGGCTCATCCGCTCAGGCTCGGACCAGGGCATGGTGGCCGTCCTCGATCCCCGCCTGCTGCCGACGCGCCTTGGGGACTTCCATTATCCCGAGCCGACCCGCAAGGCCTACCTCGCGGCGCTCGGGCGCTTCCCGCACCGGACCTCGGGGACGGAGAAGGCCCTCGCCTACCTCCGGGGGCAGCACCCCTCGCGCCGGCAGCCCAAGGTGGCCTGATGGCGACGGCCACCTTGGCGGGCACGCCGGACGACCCGGAGATCGAGCTCGTCTTCGACTACGACGAGCGGCACCCGAACGGCAAGCTGTTCCGGGAGTGGGTAAAGCGCCTGCCGGGCGCAACCTGGGACGGAAGGCGCAAGCTCTGGCGGCTGACCGACCCAGAGATGCTCTTGCCCGGGGAGCTGGGTCGTGCCGGGCTCGTCGTGCTCCGCCCGGACGGCACGGTGGCCAAGCGCCACGAGGTCCTCCCGCCGCCGATCGTCCACGACCCGTCGCCGATGACCGACCCCGACGAGCTCGAGGTGCCGTCCTGGTTCGGCCTCGCGCTCATGGAGGACCAGGACGCAGCGGCGCGCACGGTGGCCTCCGGGCACTGGTCGGACTGCTCCCAGCCCGGGGTTGGCAAGACGCGGGTGATCCTCGCCGCGGCGGCGATCCTCGGCGCCCGGCGGACGGTCATTCTCTGCCCGCCGGTCGTAACCACGCACTGGCTGCGGGAAACGATCCAGTCGGGCATCGGAGCGGGGGCGACAACATCCGTCGTACCACCGAGGCTCGCCGCCCCCGCTCCCTCCTGCAGCATGCCAGCTCCCCAGGCGATCGTGCGCATCGCCCCTGGCCGCAAGGAGCCCGAGCTTCCCTCAGCAGGCGTCGTCGTCGTCCCGGACTCGCTCGTCGCCGCCCGCCCGGCACTGCTGGAGCGCCTCGTCGCCTGGGCACCGGACCTGCTCGTCTACGACGAGGCTCACCGGGCGATGCACTGGGGCTCGGCTCGCTCCCGGGCGAGCCGGCGTCTCGCCCGGGCGTCTCGTTGGGCGATCTGCGCGACCGGGACGCCCATGTTCGCCAAGCCTCCACAGATGGCGCCGATGCTCGCCATGACCGGTCAGCTCGACGCCGTCTTCGGCGGCCGGCGGGGCTTCTACGAGCGCTACGCCCGTCTGGACCACTTCGGCGGGTGGGTGCCGCGCAAGCAGCGCCTACCCGAGCTTCGTCGGATCCTCGACGAGCAGGTCTGGGTGTGCAGGGACCCGAGCGCGGAGCTGCCGGGGCTGTCGCGCTACGCGAAGTTCGTCGACGTCGACCCCTCCGCCTATGACGCCGCCTACGCCGAGGTCATCGCCAAGGTGGATGAGTGGCTGGACGCGTTCTTCGCCGAGGAGGGGCGCCTGCCCGATGCCGAGGAGCAGGCTGTCTGGGCGGGGGACAACCTCGGGTTCATCTCCCAGCTGCGAAAGGCCGCCGGGCTCGTCAAGGTTGCGGCCGCCGCTGAGCTCGTGGCCGAGTGGGGGTCTGCAAACGTAGGGCAGGGTGATGGCACTACAAATGCCATACGCCCGCTCGTCGTCTGGACGCACCACAAGGCGGTCACCGCCGCCATGGCGGCCGCCGTGCCGTCCAAGCTCGGTCGGGTCGAGGTGATCGACGGCCGGACGAGCGATGCGCAGCGGGACCGGGTCATCGACGACTTCCAGGCCGGCAAGGTCGACGTGCTCGTCTGCCAGCTCGTCGCCGCCGGCGTCGGGATCACTCTCACCCGGTCGTCCGACGCGCTCTTCGTCGAGACGGACTGGACGCCCGACCTCATTACCCAGGCCGAGGCCCGCCTGCACCGCATCGGCCAGGAGAACCACGTGCGGTGCACCACGCTCATCGCCCCGGGCACCCTTGACGAGGTCATCCATGCTGTGCTGTTGCGCAAGATCGAGGTGCTCGGCCTCTTGATGCCCGAGCGCGACCACCGGGTCTCGGTCCACACCTTTGCCGACCCCGCTGCCATGCCGTCGGTGGCCGAGATGCGCGCGCTCGGTGCGGCAGACGCCCGCTCGATCGTGCTCGAGATCGTGGAACGGCAAGCCGCCCGACGACAGGGGCGACGGGCGGCCTGAAGGCCGCATCAAAGGATCTGCGATCTGGCGCCGCTCTTCCCCCTGGGAGGCGCGGAGCGCCGACTCCGCATTCGTCGAGCGGCTCGATCCGGTCGAGCAATCTCCCTGCGGAGCGCGCGTTGATGGACGGCGGGCTCCAACTCTTGTCCATCTCTGCGCCGTCTTGCGACTCCTATCGCGTCTCCGCATCGCTAGCATGATCCGCTATGCCACGGAAGAAGAGCGGCAAGAAGGCGGCCCAGACCTTCGACGCGAAGCTAGATCAGATCCAGCGGTCGCTCGTCGAGATCAATGCGAGCAACCTCAGTGACCAGACGCGGACATGGGCCTACGAAGCGGCGATCATCAAGACGGCAGTTGCCTTCGAGCATCTGATGTTGGAGTGCATCGTCACCGCGATCAACAACGACACCAGCACAGTCTCAGCCAGCACCGGTGTCGCGTTCCCGAAGCACCTTACTGATGAGGTCTGCGAGTTCCTGGTAACCGCAGGCGGCTATTTCGACTTCCGGGGACGATCAGGCCTCACCCAGAAGATTAGAGGGTTTGTTCCGCCGAACCACTGGTTGCTGACGGTTGTGAAGAAGCAGGCGTACAAGGATCCACTCGACCGCATCGTCGCCCTGCGCAACTTTGCAGCACATGAGAGTGAGGCAAGTAAGAAGGTCGTCCTCAATGCACTTGGGCTTCAGAAGATAAGCAGCGCTGGCGCCTGGGCGAAGAGGCAGCGACGTCTGGAAAGGCTCGTGGCCCAGTTGCGCAAGATGGGAAGCGATATCGAGGCATCCGCGCCATACTGAACAAAGGGTTCAGGTCAGAACGCGACCTCCCGATCTGGCACCGCGCGGGATCACTCCAGCATGGGTCGCAACACTGGCCTCAGATGAGATGTGCTCACGTTGCTCGGAGAAGGAGCCGAACTCCCGATCTGCGCGTTAGTTGCGGGCACCGCCAGTCCCGAGGACGCCTACATATCGACTCGGGCGTGGCTGCTCACGCCGCTGTACTGCACCATAATCTTCGCCGGTTCGGACGTCAGCGGCAACTCAGCCTCGACCGGGTCGTGGGGGGCTCATGCGCCGCCGGAGTGCCGAGGAGACCGGTAGACCCGAAGCTCCGGATGGCCGTCGACAGCCCAGGACCGGAGGTGGTTGGTCGCACCGAGGATGTCACTGCCTCCTGATAGGAACTGTGGACATGGACATCAAGGACAGAGTTGCGCTGGTAACCGGCGGCGCCATCGGCATCGGTCGGGCGATCGCTTTGGCGCTGGCCAGCGCCGGCGCTGAGGTGGTCGTCTGTGACATCAACGGGGCTGGCGCGCAGGAGACGGCCTCCATGGCGCCAGCGGGACGCTGCCAGCCCGAAATGATCGACGTGACCGACCCCGACGAGCTGGGCCGGCTGATCCGGGACGTGCGGCCGGAGATCCTGGTGAACAACGCGGGCGGAGGTGGGCACATACCGCCGCATTTCCCCGACGCTCCGCGTGAGCACTGGCAACGCCTCGTCACCCTGAACCTCCTCGCATCCATGTGGGCCACTCAGGAGGCGCTCGGCCCCATGCGCGCTGCAGGGCAAGGGGCGGTTGTCAATGTTGCCTCTACCGCCGGGCTCGGCCTGGCGCCGTACCAGTCGCCCGAGTACGGGGCAGCCAAGGCCGGGCTGATCCGCTTCACCTCGACACTGACCGGCTTGCATGGTGTCCGCGTCAACTGCTTGGTCCCAGATTGGGTCGCCACCGAGCGTGTCAGCGAAGCGGAGCGGGCTACGGTCCCCCCGCCAATCCCCTTGGGGGCCGTCACTGCCGCCACACTCCGACTGATAACTGACGACAGCCTCTCTGGTCGCATATTGGTGCTCGACCGCGGCCAGGCCCCACGTCTTCTTGACGTCGAGCTGACCCCGCGCTGAGGTGTTGTTTTCTGGCCGCCGAGCTCCAATCACGGGTTTCGGCATCAAGTCCGCCTCGCCTGAAAGCGCAACTGTCACGGTCGGATTAGGCCCGCAACGTTCGTCCGCCGAAAACGCGCTGCTTCCATGGGCAACTACCCCGGTAGGGAAGACCGAGAGCCTTCATCCGGGCACCGAACTCCCATTATGGGCGCTCAAGATTTCGGCTTGGCATCGGATCGCGACGCGCCATAGCGACGGGTATGGAGCGCGCCCATTCCTGCCATCGGATGGACGATCGTTGCCTGACGCCCTCCCCTGAGTCGACCCGTTTTCGCACTCGCCGCACAGGACAGGTGTGCCGCCGAGGACACCGCCCGCCCCCTACCGGCTGAAGACCAACCCGGCCGCCCCGCCGATAGCCCGCGCAGCATCGATCGCGCTCGGCCTCATGCGTGCTGCCGGCGTGACGCGCTGGGCCGAGATGAGCGACGTGCTGCCGGTCGCCGTCGAGCTCTCCGACGAGGAGTACCGGTTGCTCGTCGACCACATCGAGATCCTCTCCTTCCTCCGGCTCCAGGCCCGCCTCGAGGACGGCACGAGGGCCCCGACGGTCACCGTGGCGGTCTGCCCCGAGTGCGGGGAGTGGGTGCTCATCTCGAGCGGCCCGGTGCCGAGCCGCTGCGAGATGACCCGAGGGTGCGCCGGCAAGCCGGTGAAGGCCGCCATCGCGACGAAGGACCAACCGGAGCGCCGAGCAGCTTGATCGCCGCACATCTCGGGATGTCCCGAGATGTGCGACACGAGCCGCTGCCCTCTGTAGTGGTGTGCAGCACCAGTCACGCCGGCCCGCCGGCACACCCACCGGCGGCCAGTTCGCACCGGCCTACCGACCGGAGGCCGTTGGCCTCGAGCTGACCGACGACGACTTCTTTGACCTCGTTGACGACGAGTCAACACGCGAGCCGGAGCCGACTTGGCAAGCGGACCGACAAGACCTGGAGCTGGGCGGCCCAGACCCAGAGCCGCCTGCCGGCCCTCTCGCGCCCGAGCCCACCACGACCTTGCCCTTCGGTCTCGACGCCGTGGTGCTCGAGGACGCCCGCCGCCTCGTCGCTGTGGCCCGGGAGGAGCACGAGATCGGCCGCCGTATCGACCCGAGCACCTGGAGAGCGGCGGAGGGGGCCGTCACCGCGGCCGGGCGCATGCTGGCCGAGGCCGTCGACGCAGAGGTGGCGCGCCGACACCCCGACGGCTTTTGGGTCGACCTGGACACCTTCCTCCGCCTCCGCAGCAGCGACGACGAGGGCCCGGAGATCGCCGCCTACCGAGCGGTCGCGCTCGAGGTGCTCGGCTCGGTCCGCGCGCTCGGTCTCCCCGAAGGCGAGCAGCTTCGGGTGGTCGATGCCCAGAAGCCCGCCGTCGCCGGGTCCGGTGAGGTGGCCGGCCGCTTCCCGGTCGACTGGCTGGCCGCCTCGCAGGAGAAGGAACCGCCGCTTCGGGCCCGGGTGTCGCCACACCGGGCGCACTACGTGCCCTCCCGGTCCTACTGGGTGGACGAGGGGACCCAGCTGCGAGAAGTCCGCTACACCGTCCACGACGAGCGGTCCGTGCCCGCCGGCGTCGAGGCGAGCCAGACGACCCTCGGCTACTGGAGCTGGACGGCGATGGAGCCCCGTCGAGTTCGCGCCCAACGACGCTCTGCCGAGCTGACCGTCCCGTCACCGAAGACCCGCCCCGTCGAGGCACGCCGGACCGCGACTCACGAGCTCACCCACCGCCTCGAACACGCTAACCCCCAGCTCGGCATGCTCGAGGACGCCTTCCTCCGCCGTCGCTGCAGCGACGAGGACGGCCAGCCCAAGGCGCTCATCCCGATCAAGGGCATGCACCGCGAATGGGCAAGAGACGGCGGCTTCGTCCACCCCTACATCGGCAAGGTCTACCCGACGACCACCTTCCACGAGGTGCTTTCGACGGGCACCGAGGCCGTCTTCGGTGACGCCTACGGCGGGCTCATCGGACGGAGGGACGAGCGAACGGACGCCGACCACCGGGCCTTCGTGCTCGGGTGCCTGGCGGCGGCCTGAGGTCGCCACGGCAGATCGTGGACCGGTGGCCCCTATGTCTTCCTTGGCGCACGCCGATGACCTCGCACCGATGTCCCGTCCTTCTTGGTGTACGGCCGCACGAGTACGGTCCCATGACCGCCCGAGCCTTCCGCGACCGGCGTGAGGTCGACCGGAGCGGCGGCCCCGAACATCTCCCTGCTCGGCATCAGCAGGCGAACGCCATCCTCGGCCACCTCGAAGGCATGGGTCGCCGCCATCTGCGCTCTCGCCCCCTCGAGGTCGGAGAAGTCGATGCGAGCGGTCCAGTCATTGGCGAACCGAAGCGCCTTTATGAGCACCGAAGGGTCTTCCTGTCGCGAGAGTCGTCGTAATGCCCCGAGGTAGTCGTCGCGGAACACGGTGGGGATGACGGTGCGCATCTGCCCTGCCGCCTGGAGCTCGGCGTTCATCATGATCCTGGCGAGGCGGCCGTTGCCGTCGTCGAAGGGGTGGACCTCGGACACGACGAACATGACCATGACCGAG
>JAKAOD010000466.1 GCA_021823365.1 Actinomycetes bacterium
GCAATAGTGTGGGTGCCCCCGGGAGGAGCCGGGCCAGTGCTCCGACGGGTGGTGCGGCTGAGTCGGCGATTGCTCCTGGCCTTACCGGGCCTGACCGGGATGGATGGCCCAGACCAGTGCGAGGCAGCCTCCGCGTGTGACGTCACGCCGATCTTCGGACGGGGCCTTCCAGAGTGTCTCCGTGATCAAACTGCCGTCCGCCCCGTCTGCCCCGGTGCCGCCCGCTCGCCCCGCGTGCCCCCGTCCGTTCTCTGCCCTTGCCCTCCGCGTGGCTCTGGCGCCCGTGGCTCTCGTGCCTCGCTCGCCCCGGCGGTGGCCCCTGGTGGCCTTGCCCTGCGCGGCGGTTTTGTCGTCGCCGGGCGCGGTGGTCCTGGCTTTCTCGTGAAGAATATGTCGCGCCCCCGGCAGGACTCGAACCTGCGTGAAACGGATTAGAAGTCCGTTGCCTAAGTCCACTCAGCCACGGGGGCGGATCCACGTACGGGGCGAGACGCGAGCAATCCATCGTGAGCGCCCACGCGACGTCATGGTAGCGGAGCCGAAGACGCGGCTCGCGATCTCGAGCGTCGCACAGTCCCGGTGGCACCTTCGCAAGCACGGCTCGCTTCCATGCCCGGTGGTCTCGACAGGTGCGTGGATCGGCGCTGGACTCGCACCCCGGCCCTGGCGATCTCGAGGCCGGGTCGCCGCGCGTGCGCCGGTTCGCCCGGCGCCTGCAATGCCGCCTGCGCGACGAGGGCTCAGGCGCAAACCGGGGCCACCACTGCTCGCTCGTCCTCACCAACGAACAAGGAGAGCGGTTCGGCCGGTTTCGAGTGCCGCCTTGGCGCCGCGTCGAACGGGCCGGGGGCCGTGTGCAAGACTGGAATGCCTCGGTGGGCGTAGCTCAGTTGGTTAGAGCGCCAGGTTGTGGCCCTGGAGGTCGGGGGTTCAAGTCCCCTCGCTCACCCCGAAGAGGTCTTCACGTTTCGGTGAGGACCCACTTCACGTTTCGTCGTCGCTCCCGTCTCGGGTCGGGCCAGGGGGCAGCCCGATCCGGCGGCGGATCGTCGCGAGCCCGATCACACCGGTACCAGCCCTGGCCACGTCGCACGGGGCCAGGGCGCTCATGCGACGACGCGACCGAGCCGGCAATGAAAGAGCTCGGCTACCGTGTCTTCGTGAAGCGCGACGTCGTCTTCGCTCTCCACGCGTGGAAGAGGACCCACCCCGAAGGGCCCACCGGCGTGGCGGGGGCGGTAGAGGCTGCCAGTCCACGACACGACCCCTTCGCGGGTGTGCTGGGTGCGATGCAGGCCTTGCTCGGGTCCTCCGACTCTCTCGCCGCCCACCTGACTTCGGACATGCTTGCGGCGTGACTGCACCAGCGGCCGCGCAACACGGTGAGCGACACGTACGAGAGCTTCGCTTCGATACGCGGGAACGACCGTTCCTCGTACTGTTCGAGCTGACCGGAGCGTGCGATCTGGCATGCCGCCACTGCCGCGCCGAGGCCTCACCCGCGCGCGCTGCCGACGAGCTCACGACGGCCGAGGTGAGCACGGTGCTGGACGACCTGGCGTCGCTCGAGGCGCCGAGGCCGATCGTCGTACTGACCGGTGGCGATCCCTTCAAGCGTGATGACGTCGCGGCGCTGGTCGCACACGGGAGCGGTCGGGGACTTGCCATGGCGGTCTCGCCGTCCGGCACGCCACTTGCCAGCGCCTCGAATCTCGAGGGGATCCGGCGAGCCGGCGCTCGAACTGTCTCGTTCTCCCTCGACGGCGCGTCGCCGGCGACCCACGACGCCTTCCGACAGGTGACAGGGTCCTTCCAATGGACGGTGATGGGGTGCCGCCTCGCTCGTCAGGCTGGCTTGCGCGTTCAGCTCAATTCCACCGTGACCGCCGACACCGTCCACGAGCTGCCAGCCCTGCTCGTGCTCGCTCGAGAGCTCGGTGTGAGCCTCTGGAGCGTCTTCTTTCTCGTCGCGGCGGGCCGTGGCGCTGCGCTCACCTCGCTCACCGCGTCGGAGACCGAGCAGGTGCTCCATTTCCTCTATGAAGCAGCACCGTCGCTTCCGCTGAAGACGACCGAGGCGCCGCAGTATCGCCGGGTCGTCATCGAGCGCTCGCAACACGCGGGTGGCGAAGGGGACTTCGTCGGGCCGTTGCACGAGGAGCTGGCTGCCGAGCTGAGGCGGCTCGTGCCTGAGTCGCAGGGAGCGGCGCGAGCACCTCTCGCGACGTCTCGGCGCCCGCCTCTCGCGGTGGGCGACGGGCGGGGTGTCGTATTCGTCTCTCGGAGGGGAGACGTGGCCCCGAGCGGTTTCCTTCCGCTGCACGTCGGCAATGTCCGGTCGACGCCGCTCACGGACCTCTACCGTCAGTCACCGCTCCTGCAAGCCATCCGCGACCCCGACAGGCTCGCTGGACGATGCGGGCGCTGTGAGTACCGACGCATCTGCGGAGGCTCGCGAGCGCACGCGTTCGCGGCCACTGGCGATCCCCTCGCGGAAGATCCCATGTGCCCGTACGAGCCAAGGCTCGCTTCGGGCTAGCGGAAGCGCCGCGGCTCCGATACGGGTCGCCATCGGTCTTGCAGTCATCGCGTTGGAAGGGTGGTCGGAGGGCCTGGGCTCGCCTGGGCTCGCTGCGCCCACCCACGAGCTCCGCCGATCGACGGCGTCGTCGAGCCGCTTCGAA
>JAKAOD010000467.1 GCA_021823365.1 Actinomycetes bacterium
CGAGCGTGAGCCTCGACATCGCGCTGGACCTCGGCTCGGCGACCGTCCGGGTCGCCGACTCGAGCGGCACGGTCGTGGTCGAGGAGCCGTCGGTCGTGGCGGTCGCGGTCGGGGAGGCCAGGATGGTCGCCTTTGGCCGCAAGGCCCTCGGCCTCGCTGCCGGCAGCGGACCCTCGGGCCGGCTCCGGCTTCTCCGGCCCGTCCGTCACGGCCAGATCGTCGACGTCCAGCTTGCCGACGAGGTGCTCGAGCACGTCATGCGACTGGCTGGCATCTCGCGGCTGGCACACCCGCGGGTGCTCGCGTGCACGCACGTCGGTGCGACCCACGTCCAGCGTGACGCGCTCGAGCGCGGCCTCCGGCGGGCGGGGGCGCGCCAGGTCCGCTTCGTGGAGCAGCCGATCGCAGCGGCCGTCGGCGCCGGGCTGCCGGTCGAGGTGCCAGAGGGAATGATGGCCGTGGAGGTCGGCGCGGGCACGGCCGACGTCGCGGTGATCGCGCTGGGAGGCGCGGTCACCTCCGCCTCGGTGCCGACCGGTGCCGCCGACTTCGACAACGCGCTGCGGACGCTGCTCGCCCGGCGCTTCGGCCTCGTCGTCGACCGCCCGAGCGCAGAGGAGGTCCGGCGCCGGATCGGCAGCCTGCTTCCCGAGCCCACCTCGCCGCACCTGGAGGTGCGAGGGCGCGATGCCTCGACGGGGGCGCCCGCGCGGGTCGTCGTCTGCTCGGACCAGCTCCGTCCCGTGCTGGACGAGCTCGCAGCGCCGCTCCTCTCCGCGGCCGTCGAATGCATCTCGAGGACCCCGCCGGATCTCGCCAACGACCTGCTCGAGCGCGGCGTCAGCCTGAGCGGTGGCGGCTCGTACCTCCGGGGCCTCGAGGAGCGCCTCGCCGGCGCCACGGGGCTTCCGGTGCGCGCGGCGCACGGCCGCGAGCGCTGCGCGGTGACCGGCGCGGCGCGCTGCCTCAGCGGCGACGGGCTCCCCCTGCTCGTCAGCGCGGCTCGACGCCGCTGAGCCCGAGCACCTCCGCTGCCGCCTGGCGAACCTGCCAGTCGCGGTCGTCGAGGTGCCGCCGCAAGGCGGCCTCGACGTCCGGCCCGCGGAAGCTCGCGAGGGCGACGACAGCTCGACGCCGAACTGCCGGCACGTCGCCGAGGGCCTCGACGATGGGAGCGAGGCCGCGCCCGTCGCCGATCGCGCCGAGGGCCGCGACGGCAGACTCCCGGCAGAGCGGGTCGCGATGCGAGCGCGCGAGCTCCGACAGCCGGGGGGTCGTCCCCCGAAGGCGGAGCCTGCCGGCCGCATGTGCCGCGGCCTCGACTACCCGGTCGTCGGCGTCGTCGAGCAGCGGTTCGACCTCCGATCGCGGCACCCCGCCAGCGAGCTCGCACGCGTCGCGTCGCACCCGAGGGTCGGGATCCCGCAGAAGCGGCGCGACGTCGGCCGCGTGCGCCCTGCCCAACCGGACCAGCGCCGCCAGCGCGGCGACGCGGACGAGGGGGTCGCCGTCCCCCAGCGCCTCCCTGACCGCAGCCACGTCGCCCACCCGACCGGCGAGCGCGACCTCGCCCCGCCGGCGCGCCGAGTCGGCCGCGCCAGGGTCCGCTCCGCTCAACAGGCCACCCCTTCCTCCACGATCCCCGCCAGCCCGACGCGCTCCACGGACGCACCAGGGACGCACCAGCGAGCACGTGGCAGGCTACGGGCGATGAGCGACGGCTCCGGCACCGCAGGCGAGGCCGCCACCGTCCTGACGCCGCCTCCCGCCGCGGCCTCCCGCCGCGCACCCGGCCGCCGTCTCCTTCGCCGGACGGTCGTCGCCGCGATCGCACTCGTCGCCTGCTGCCTCGTCGCCGCTTTCGTCGCGGCGCTCGTGCCCGTCCCGTACTACGCGATCACCCCGGGCTCCGGCGTCGACGTCGAAGGCCTGGTCAGCGTGCCCCACGGGCTCGCTCGCGCACACCTTGGAAGCGTGCTCCTCGCCGACGTCGAGCTGGTGCCGCTGCGCGCCCTCTCCTACCTCTACTACAAGCTCGACGCCAACGCCGACGTCGTGCCGACCGGAGAGCTCCTCGGGACCGCGAGCAGCTCGCAGTACGAGCGGCAAGGGGAGATCGACATGGCGAACGCCCGCCAGGCTGCGGTGGTCGTCGCCATGGACGAGCTCGGCTACAAGGTGCGTGCGATTCCCGACGGAGTCATCGTCTACCAGCCCGAGGGGGGCTCGCCGGCCGCCAACGGGCTCGCCGTCGGCGACGTTGTCGACTCGCTCGACGGCCGGCCCGTCCGCACGCTCCTCGGGCTCGAGTCGGCGCTCGGCAGCCACCGCCCGGGCGACCTAGTCAGTCTCGGCCTGCGGGGAATGTTCAGCTCCACGCAGCGTTCGGTGCAGCTGCGGCTCGGGGAGCTGCGCGTCAAGGGCACGGGCCAGGGCGCGACGGAGATCTGTGCGGCCCCCGGTGCCGACGCCTCGCTCCAGCCGTTCGAAGAGAACGGGTCTCCGGCTCCCTGCCTCGGGATCATCGGTGCCGAGCAGGCCTATGCCACGCGCGGCCTGCCGTTCAAGGTCTCGCTCTCGAGCGACGGGATCGTCGGGCCGTCAGCGGCGCTCCCCCTCCCGCTCGGGCTCATCGAGAAGCCCGACCCCAGCTACCTCACTCCCAGCCTTAGGTGATCCGATAC
>JAKAOD010000468.1 GCA_021823365.1 Actinomycetes bacterium
CGCATGCTCAAGGCCGAGGAGGTCTTCGGCGAGGGGGAGGCGCGTGGCGTCGGGGCACGTGGCGCCGGGGCACGGGGACTGGCCGCGACAAGCGCACGACCGGCACGCTCTGGGCCTCAGGTCCGCCCCCCGCCTCCGTAGCGGCGGGCGATGCGCTCGGCGGGCTCGGCGGATGGTGGGGCGGCGGGCGCGGCAGCCGGCGGCCATCGCGACGGCGGCGACGGCCCGAGCGGACGGCGCCAGGTGGCAGCGCCCGCCAGTCGGACGGCTCCAGGTGGTTGCGCGGCGAGGCCTCGCGGAGGACCGGCTGGAGCCAGGATTGGCAGCGGTCCTCAGCCGCCCTGGCTAGGTGCCCCGATCGGGGAGACTGCGGACGGGGTCGGAGTCGTCCTCTGGTCGCAGTCGGCCCCGGCCGCGCGCTCGTTGGTCTGCGCGATGCAGCCAGGGCAGAGGCCCTTGAAGACGATCTCAACACCGGTCACCGCGAACCCGTAGCGCTCGCCCGGACGGAGCGATGCGGCCTCCGGCCCCGCGTCGAAGACGTCCCGCAACGTGCCGCAGGAGGTGCAGACGAGATGGTGATGGGCGATCCGAGTGTTGGGGTCGTATCGCCTCGGTCCGGCGCCGGCGGCGACCTCGAGGACCTCGCCCATCGCTACGAGCTCGTTGAGCGTGTTGTAGACGGTGGCGAGGCTGATCTCCGGAAGCAGCGCCTGCGCGCGGCCGTGCACGGCCTCCGCGCTGAGGTGGACGTGCTCGCCGTCGAGGACCTCGGCGATCACGCGTCGCTGCGGAGTCACCCGCCAGCTTCGCTCACGCAATCGTTCGAGCAGATCGCTAATCGCCGGTCCTCGCAGGTCCCCCAGGCGCGCGCCCACGCCCCAGCTACTTTGGAACGATTCTACCTGTCGACCGACTCTTGCAGTGCGACCGAGGCGGTCGCGCACGGTGCCAGGGGTCAGGCGGCCACGAGCGGGTGCATGACGCTACTCGAGGAAGATGTGACTGACCCCTTCGATGAGCGATGGATCGAGGCGCTTCAACGACTGCGTGGCATCGGAGAGCGCGACGCGCTCGATGCTCGGTCCGTGCAGAGCGACCATCTGGCCGAACGCGCCGTCGTGAGCCGCTTCGACGGCCGCGATGCCGAATCGGGTCGCGAGCACCCGGTCGAAGGCGTTCGGTGTCCCACCACGTAGCACGTGCCCGAAGCTGATGTAGCGGCACTCGAGGTCGGTGAGCGCCTCCAGCTCGTGGGCGATGACGCTGCCGATGCCGCCGAGGCGCTCGTGGTCGTACTTGTCGATCTCCGGGGGCGGGAGGTCGAGTGAGCCGGGCCGAGGCTTTGCTCCTTCGGCGACGACCACGATCGAAGCGAAGCCGCCCTTCTCGTGCCGCCTGCAAATGTGCTTCGCGACCAGGGAGAGGTCAAAGGGCTCCTCGGGCACGATGACGACGGCGGCGCCGGCGGCGACCCCGCTATAGAGCGCGATCCAGCCGACATGGCGCCCCATCACCTCGCAGACCATCACGCGGTCGTGGGACTCTGCAGTCGTGTGCAGCCGGTCGATCGCCTCAACCGCGACCTGGACCGCCGTGTTGAAGCCGATCGTGTAGTCCGTCGCGTTGACGTCGTTGTCGATGGTCTTCGGGATGCCGACGACGGGCACGCCCTCCTTTGCGAGCTCGCGCGCGGCGCTGAGCGTGCCCTCGCCGCCGATCGCGACCAGTGCCTCGACGCCGTGCCGCTCGAGGGTCCCGATCGTGCGCGCCACGCCGTCCGCGACCTTGAAGGGGTTGATGCGGGAGGTGCCGAGGACGGTTCCGCCGCGGGGCAGGATGCCCCGGCAGCGTGCCACGTCGAGGGGAATCGTGTCGTCCTCGACGGTCCCGTTCCACCCGTTGCGGAAGCCGAGGATCTCGTCGCCGTAGGAAACCGTCGCCTTTCGGACGACTGCTCGGATCGCCGCGTTCAGGCCGGGGCAGTCGCCCCCTCCGGTCAGCACGCCTACCCGCATCGCTCCTGCCCCGTCCTTCTCTGTCCTTCTCTGTCGTGGTCCGACCCGCCGCTCCTGTCCCGCGGCTCGGGTCGCCCGCGGCGCCCGGCTGCCCGGCGTCGCGGCCCGCCACCCTATCGAGAATCCGGCGCCCCCAGAGTCATCGAGAATTCAGCTTGCCGTCGGTCGGGCGCGACCTGCGCGTAAGCGGGAAGTCACTACCCGGTAACGATCGACATCTACCGTCCGTCGAGGCCGTGCCCCCGCACGCCCGCCGCCGCGGGCGATGCAGATCGTCGACAGGACAGGAGAGATCGCGTGACCGACAAGTCCATCCCCTCTGCTCCGAAGCGCTCCGCCGCCCGGCTGAGGCTCGGCGCCTTTCGGCTCGAGCACCGCAGCGCCCGGGTGGAGCACGTCGCCGCCCGGGCGTGGCGTGGCACCGCCCGGCCCGGGCATGGCACCGCCCGGCCCGGGCATGGCACCGCCCGGCCCGGGCATGGCACCGCCCGGGCGTGGCGTGGAAAGGAGCGACGGGAGCGTCGCACCGGCCTGCGCGCTCGTGCCGGCGCAGCTGCCACCCTCGCGGCCATGGGCGTGGCAGCGGCGTATGCCGTCGCGGCCGCCTCGGGGGGCGCTGCGGCGAGCACCGTCCAGGCGCAGGTGAAGAAGAGATCGGA